>JAUYDB010000183.1 GCA_030691985.1 Candidatus Omnitrophota bacterium
CTCTTTAATCACCCTTTCGGCCGAGGCTACCCGCTTTATTTCTCTGGCTGAATATAAGGTTACAGCCAAAAGTATAACCGTAACCGCAAGCACAAGACTCAATTCGATTAAGCTAAATCCCCTCTTACCTAAAACGTCGCCGTCCATGTATTGGATGCGTAGCTTATCGCTTGAGCACTATTGGCAAAGAGGCCAGAAAGCCTTGTCGAGGCAGTAGCGCCCACCCCGGTTAACGAGATATCCACCCTGCTGGGATCCGAGTTAGCCGCTATTGTATAATCTCCGCCCCACGGGTTTGAACCGGTAGCGGAGAAGTTAGCCGGCAGATACCCCGCCGTCTGTAACCCGGCGACGGTAATCCCTGTATAAGTCATGTTGCCGGATGCGATATAGCTTTCCGCGGCCGTCCTTAAGGCCTTGACGCTCTCGGCAGCCGCGTGGACCCTGGCGCTCTCCCTTACCCCGGAGGTAACTCCGATAGCCATGAGCAAAAGCGCGACAATGCTGATTACCAATACCAACTCAATCAGCGTAAAACCGCTTTTCTTCGTCATCTTTTTTCACCTCCTCTCTAAAATTTAACATTACCGCTTGCGATGTTTGAAAGATTACCGTAAACCGGCATAATGAATGCCGATATAAGGAATAACAGAAGAACCGCGCAGAAAATCAATAGCGCGGGCTGAATGAACCCTAAAATAACGCATATGCGCCTTGAAACCTTATTAAAGTAATACTTTGAAAGGCTCTCCAGATATTTATCGAGAGAACCCATCTCCTCGCCTTTTCTTACCGAATAATAAACGAAGCTGGGGAAGAACGTGTCTTTTTCAAGAGCCTGCCAGAAGCTGAGGCCGCTAGAGATAAAATCCTTGATCTTTAAGACCTTTTTGGCCAGGAACTTATGTGGGGTCGTCTCTTCGATTAAGGCAAGGCCATCAATCATATTTATACCGCTTCTCTGCATGACCGCAAGATTAGAAAAAAACGCGCTGAAAGCTATGTCTTTGGTAATCTCTCCTATTACGGGGATCTTATAATAATAATCGGCGATCCGGTTCCTATGGCTTGCCTTAAACCTCGAAAAGACAAGGATAACGCCTATCGGAAACAGAAAACAGGCGAACCAATAGTCTTTCAGGAAACGGCTCAAACCCAAAAGCAGCCTCGTCGTAACATAATCGTTAGCCGTTACCGGTAATAGCGCTTCCAGGTGAGGGATCACTTTAAAGGAAATGTAGAACATTATCCCGATAAGCATGCATAGTATAACCACAGGATAAAGACAGGCGTTCTTTATATTGCGTAAAAAGTCGGCTTCTCTGGAGTAATACCCGGCCAGGTCCTCTAATACCTTTTCTAAATTACCGGATTTCTCGCCGACTTTAAGCACGTTTAAAACGAGCCATGGAAAAACTTTTGTCTTCTCGAAAGCCTTCGACAAAGAAAATCCGCTCGCGAGATCATCCTCAATGCTTGACAGGGCCTTGGTTAATAAGGCGTCCGCTGATGATTCGCGTAGCGCGAACACGGCCTCACTTATGGCGATGCCTGTTTTTAACATATTCACCATGTCATCAAAAAAGATCGCCAGGTTTTGGGCTTTGATCCTTTTCTTCTCTACGCAGGATCTTATAGATCTTAAAATCTCCGGCTCTAGGGATAAGATATAATAGTTTTTCTCTTTAAGCCTTTGCCTTACCTCGAGCCGATGACCTTCCTCTACGCCGTTAATTTCGTTCCCTGTCTCTGACAGGACGCTGTATCTGTAATACATTTATCCAACCACTCTTTCCGCCTCATCGGGAGAGGTTATGCCCATCCTGACAAGCCTCGCCGCATCCTGCTCTAAGCTCATAGACCCTTCTTCTTTTCTCCTTCGCCGGAACGCATCAAGCTTGCCAAGACTGATCATTTCCCTAATCTCCTCGTTAAAACATAAGACCTCGGCGATCACGGTGCGGCCTTTATATCCTCCCTGGCAATGAGGGCAACCTCTTGCTTTATAGACGGCGACTTCGGTTTCTTCCGCGCCAAGATTATTTCGAAGAAGCTCCGGCAACACCTCTTTTTTAAGAATCGCCCTTTTTCTGCAAAATACGCAGAGCTTCCTGATCAACCTTTGCGAGATGACGGCCAGGACGCTGTTCGCGATATGCGTCAGTTCTATCCCCAGGTCATGCAGCCTGTAAACGGAGTCTACGGCCGTATTGGTATGCAACGTGGAAAGCACCCTGTGTCCGGTAACAGAAGCTCTGATCGCCTCCCTTGCCGTATCAGGGTCCCTTATCTCCCCGATCAGCATGACATTCGGGTCATGCCTCAAGAAAGCCCTTGTGGCATGGGCAAAGGTAATCCCTTGTTTTTCATTAATCTGAACCTGATTTATAAGCGGCATCTTGATTTCCACGGGATCTTCGATGGTGATAACTTTTGTGGAAAGGCTTTTGATCTGATTCAGGATCGCGTAAAGGGTGGTGGTCTTTCCGCTTCCCGTGGGACCGGAGGCAATGATAATGCCGTGGGGCTTCTGGGATATGCGGTTTATGGCGTCAAAGTGCTCTTTGTAAAACCCCAGGTTCTCTAAAGTGATCAGGGTCTTCGCTACGTCCAAGAGCCTAAGCACCAGGCAAGGACCAAAAATTGATGGAATGCACGAGACCCTGATATCCACCGCATGGTTTGAGTAGGTATGGGCAAACCTTGCGTCATGAAACTTATAAAAATCGCTTACGGTGATATCC
>JAUYDB010000128.1 GCA_030691985.1 Candidatus Omnitrophota bacterium
CCCCGTTGGGGAGAGGGTTAGGGTGAGGGGGAGATGAAACCCCTCACCTTAGTCCTCTCCCCTAAAGGGGAGAGGAAATAGTAGTTTAAATTGAACTCACAGAATCCCCTCTCCCCATTGGGGAGAGGGTTAGGGTGAGGGGGTAAAGAGTTCCATGATCAACATTCTGGAGATGAGAAATACGCACTTTAGCTATCCGGACGGAACGCCCGCATTGCAGGATATTGATCTCATCGTTAAGGAAGGCGAGTTTCTGGGGATTCTGGGAGGCAACGGCTCAGGCAAAACAACGCTGTTAAAAATACTTAACGGACTGCTAAAAACCACAAAAGGCGAGGTTTTTCTGGAAGAAAATAATATCAAGTCTATCAGTAAGGATGCGCTCTTTAGAAAAGTCTGCACTTGTTTTCAGAATCCGGATGACCAGCTGTTCTCTTCCACCGTAGGCGAAGATATCGCCTTTGGCCCGGCGAATATGGGGCTTTCAAAAGAGGAAGTAAAAAGAAGGGTATGCGATGCCCTTGAAGCGGTTGAAATGGCGGATTTTGCCGATAAGGTAATCCACAACTTAAGTTTTGGGCAGAAGAAGAGGGCTTGTCTGGCCGGGGTTTTGGCGATGAATCCAAAGGTAATGTTGTTGGATGAGCCGACCTCCTGCCTTGATCCGGCAGGGGTTAGCGCCATTATGCGGTTATTGCGAAAACTAAACAAAGAAGAAGGGATAACCATGATCATGGCCACTCACTCAGTGGACTTAGTGCCTTTGTTTATCGATCGCGTAGTTATATTAAATAAAGGGAAGATTATGCTCGACGGTGAACCTGAAGAAGTATTCTCCCGGGCGGAGGTTATCCGGGAGGCTAAATTGAGGTTGCCGCGTATAGGGCATCTATTTGAGATCTTAAAGAAAAAAGACGGGCTCGATTTCGATAACATCCCGCTTACTATCGGTGAGGCAAGAGAAGAGATTAAAAATATCTTATCCAGATGAAGTTAGAAGAAAAACTTAAAAAAGGATTTACTACAGGCACCTGTGCCCAGGCTGCCGCCAAGGCCGCCGGCATTATGCTTGCCACAAAGACTCTGATAAAGAGCGTTGAGGTGGAAACCCCGAAAGGCGTAAAGCTTAATCTAAAGATTGTCGGGCAAAAAATAGGAAGGGATTTCGCTCAGTGCGGGGTGATTAAAGACGCCGGAGACGATCCCGATGTGACAAATGGCGCCATGATATGCGCGAGGGTGCGATATTCCGGAAAGAAAGGGGTCTTCCTGCGAGGTGGAGAAGGGGTGGGCGTAGTTACCAAGCCGGGCCTGGCAGTAAGCGTAGGCGAATATGCGATCAATCCTGTGCCGAGAGAGATGATTATTAAAGACGTCACGCGCTGTTTGTCCCGCCTCCGGCTTAATAGGCAGGATAGAGGGATAGAGATAATAATAAGTGTTCCGAAGGGAAAAGAGATCGCAAGGCGCACCTTTAATCCGCGGCTTGGCATAATGGGCGGAATTTCCATTATTGGCACGACAGGCATAGTCGAGCCTAAATCACAGGATGCCTATAAGAAGTCTTTATCCCTTCAGCTCGACGTATTGAAGGCCGCAGGATATAAAAGGGCAGCTCTTGTTCCGGGGTATGTGGGAGAAAAGTTCTGCAGACAGGCGCTTGGCCTTGAATCGGATTCAATAATAAAGATAGGCGACCACATCGGATTTATGATAGCCGAGTGTGTTAAAAAAAATATAAAAAAGGTCCTCCTCGCGGGCCATATCGGCAAGCTGGTAAAGGTCGCCAACGGCCAGTTTGACACTAACATCAGATTCGGCGACAATCGCATAAAAACCATCATGCATTATGCCGGGCTTTGCGGCGCGAAAAAAGAAATTATAAAGAAGATATCGCGGCAGCAATCGGCCGAAGCCGCTATCGATATTTTAACAAAACACAATCTTACGCAAACTTTTGATATAATGGTGAAGAAAATAGTAAGCAGGATAAACGAATTTGCAGGCGATCGACTTTCCGTCGGCTGCATAATGCTTTCCCTGCAAGGCAAAATATTAGCGGTATATCCAAACCTGACAAATCTAACCAGGTTAGATTTGTCAGGTTAGAAACGATTTTTGACTCTATGGCAAAAGTACATATAATCGGGGCGGGGCCGGGCGCGATCGACTATTTGATACCCGCGGCAAGAAGAGAGATAGAAAAGGCGGACTGCTTAATCGGGGCAAAACGCATACTGTCGCAATTTTGCTATCCGGATAAAAAAAAGATGTATCTTGAAGGCCATTTCAACGAGGCCGGCTCATATATAAAAAAGAATAAAGACAGAAAAAGAATCGTTGTGCTTGTCTCCGGCGATCCCGGGCTCTACAGTTTCCTGCGGCAGGTTCAGTTGATTTTAAAGAAGGAGGAATACGCGGTTATCCCGGGCATAAGCGCGCTGCAGCTTGCTTTCGCGAGGATTGGCGAAAGCTGGCAGGACGCGAAGATTATAAGCCTTCATGGCCGGGGGAAAGGGAATTTGGCCAAAGAGCTTAAAGATTGCGGCAAGGCCTTTTTGTTCACTGACGCGAAATTTCCTCCCGAAAAAATAGCCGGCTATTTACTGCGTAACGGGATAAAAAACAGAAGGGCGATCGTCTTCGAGGACCTTACGTACCCAAGCGAGAGAATCGTCGATACCGACCTGAAGGCGTTATCGAGTGAGAGGGGGTTTGGATTGTGTGCGATGATTATAAAAAAATAACCGGCACGCTTTACGGCTTAGGCGTCGGACCCGGGGATCCCGGGTTGGTTACTGTAAGGGCAAAGGAAATATTGGATACGGTCGATACGATCTTTGTCCCTAAGGCAAAAGATGACGGAAGGTCGTGCGCCCGTTCAATAGCGGAGGCGGCCGTTTCGAAACCGAAAAATTTCATCGAGCTTATTTTTCCGATGACGAAGGATCGAAAGAAGCTGGAGTCTTACTGGCTGAGCGCGGCTCGTAGAATAGCCAGAGAGTTAAAAAGAGAAAGACAGGCCGCGTTTGTCACGATAGGGGACCCGTTTATTTACAGCACATATATCTATCTTTTGGAGACCTTGCGTAAAAATTTTCCGAACATAGAATTAAAGACTATCCCGGGAATCAGCGCGTTTAATGCCGCGGCGGCGTCCGGCGGCCTGCCGCTCGTAAAGGGCGATGAGCGGATGGCCATCTTACCGGTGACGAAGGATCTCAAAGGATTAAGGAAAGCGTTAAAAGAGTTTGATACAGTGGTGTTAATGAAAGTAGGTTCAAAATTAGGGATAATAATCCGCCTATTGAAAGAGATGAAGCTTATAAAAAACTCGGTCCTGGTTAGCCATGCGGGACAGGCCGGCGAAAAGATCATAAGAGATATTTCTTCTTTAAAGGATAAAAAGTCAGGCTACCTTTCCGTAATTATAGTAAAACGAAAGATGGATAATAAAATATGAAGGTATATTTTATAGGCGCCGGGCCGGGCGATCCGGAACTCCTGACTATAAAGGCGGGAAAGATAATCAGGAAAGCGGATATTATTATCTATGCGGGTTCATTGATAAATAAAAATGTCATTAAATCGGCCAAGAAAAATGCCCGGCTTTATGATTCCGGCGGCATGAGCCTTGGGGAGCAATTGCGCCTTATCAAAAAAGCGAAATCAACCGCTAATGTAATAGCCAGAATTCATAGCGGCGACCCATCGATCTATGGAGCGATTCAGGAACAGATGGATTGGTGCGGGAAAGAGGGAATAGCCTACTCTGTTATTCCGGGAGTGAGCTCTTTCCAGGCCGCCGCCGCGAGCCTCAGGCAGGAGCTTACGCTTCCGGGAGTCAGCCAAACGGTGATATTGACCAGAATTTCAGGCAGGACCAAAGTGCCCGATAGAGAAGATTTGCAAAAGTTGGCCAGGGCCGGAGCCACAATGGTGATCTTCTTAAGCGTTCAGGAGATAGGGCGCGTTATGGAGAAACTGAAAGGAAGCTACGGGTTAAATACGCCGGTAGCCGTGATAGAGAAAGTTTCTTTTCCGGAAGAAAGAAAAATAACCGGCACATTGCGGGATATCGCGAAAAAAGTTAAAGAGGCCCGGATCACGCGCCAGGCCCTGATTATCGTGGGGGACGTGCTCAAGAAGAGTTACCAAAAATCCAAGCTATATGACAAGGGCTTCGAGCACATGTTCAGGAAGAAGGCGCGAAGGTGAAGGTAGCTATTGTCGCGGTAACTAAAAAAGGCGAGGCAGCGGCCCTGAAGATTAAAAAAAATCTTCCGGGATGCAAAATTTATATTGCCAAAGGCAAGCTCAAAGATTTGACGAAAAGGCTCTTTTCCGAATTCGAGGGGATCGTCTTTTGTATGGCTGTAGGTATTGCAGTCAGGGTCATCGCTTCCTGCGTAAAGGATAAGCATACCGACCCCGCGGTGGTTGTCGTTGATGATCATGGTCGTTTCGCGGTCAGCCTTTTATCGGGGCATGAGGGCGGCGCGAATGCCCTCGCGATCCGGGTCGCGAACAGCTTAGGCGCCGAACCGGTTATCACCACAGCTTCAGAGTCAAGGCGAAACACGGTGATCGGCATAGGCTGCAGGCGCGGCATACAAAAGGAAGAGATTATAAAAGCGGCGCGATACGCCCTGGCTAAAACCGGGCTTTCTATCGATAGAGTCAGGTATATTGCCACCATAGATTTAAAACAGGATGAGCAGGGCCTGCGGGCGGCGTGCGCGGAATTAGGGATTCCATTGAGGGCCATACCCGCGGTCCTGGTAAAAAAGTTTAGCGGTCCATACGAAAGGTCAGCTTTTGTAAAAGAAAAAATCGGCGTTGAGGGGGTGAGCGAGCCTTGCGCGCTTATTGCGGCAAAAAGGCCAAAACTGGTCCTGCCCAAAACAAAGATAGGCGGGGTTACAGTGGCGGTAGTAAAGGAAGCCTGAAGATCGTCGGCATAGGCCCGGGTGACATAAGGCATATAAGTCAACGCGTCCGGGAGGCCATTGAAGAATGCGAGGTGATAGTCGGTTATAATACATATATAAAGCTGCTTGGCGATTTGACATGTAATAAAGAGATAGAATCCTTCGGCATGAAAGAGGAGATAAGAAGGGCTGGATCCGCCATAGGACATGCCAAAAGAGGCAGGAGAGTTTGCCTTATTTCAAGCGGAGATCCCGGCGTTTATGGGATGGCGGGCCTGGTCCTGGAGCTTTTAAAGAAAGGCGATCTTAATAAACTGAAAATAGAGATCTGCCCCGGTATCAGCGCCGCGACCGCCTGCGCCGCCCTTTTAGGCGCCCCCCTGACGCATGATTTCGCGGTTATCTCATTAAGCGACCTTTTAACCGATTTAGAGTTGATCAAACGGAGGATCGAATTGGCTGTAAAAGCCGATTTCGTTATAGTATTATATAACCCTAAAAGCTCAAAAAGAATCATTCCTTTTCAGAAAACTTGCGATTGTTTGTTAAAATATAAATCAGCGGATACGCCGGTCGGCATCGCGCGGAACGCCTACAGGTACGGCGAGGAGATCACGATCACCACTTTAGGGAATATGCCGTCGTTTAAAGAAATAAACATGGCGACAACTATTATCATAGGCAATTCCAAAACGTATATAAAAGATAAATACATGATAACCCCCCGCGGTTATAATTTTAAATAAGCGGAACCCGGGGGACAGGCACAATTTTTCCCTCATTTTTTGTAATAAATCAGAGTTGAAAGAGACGATGATAAAAAGGGGTCTGACCCAACGCGTC
>JAUYDB010000200.1 GCA_030691985.1 Candidatus Omnitrophota bacterium
TTGCGTATACCTTCGAGACGATCTCCTGCGTTCTGCAATAATCATCAAAATCGGCACAGATAAGAAAGTGGTCGTTGCGGGTAAGCGAGTCAATTATCGGATCGAATAGGCCAAACTCTACGGGTGACAAGAAATTGCTGCGGACGATCCGAAATATTTCACTAAGTACCGGCGAACGGGCAATGTACTCTCCGGGGTCATAGCCGCGGCTGCGGATCTCGGAAACTTCCTGCGCGTTCAGGCCAAATATAAAAATATTATCCGTGCCCACCGCCTCGGCTATCTCGATATTGGCGCCATCAGAGGTTCCGATGGTCAACGCGCCGTTCACCATGAACTTCATGCAGCCTGTTCCGGAGGCCTCAGTACCTGCCGTAGATATCTGTTCCGATAGGTCGCTGGCCGGAAATATCCTCTCAGCCAGAGACACCCGGTAGTTCTCAAGAAAGATGACTTTCATCTTCCCGTTCGCGTCATTATCTTTATTGATAAACTCGGCTATACTGTTGATGAATTTTATAACTAGCTTTGCCATGAAATAACTTGGCGCGGCCTTGCCGCTCAATATGAAAGTCCTCGGCTGGAAATTTGCGTTCGCCGCGCTCTTTAATTTGATATATTGCGAAAGGATGTAAAAACCGAATAGCAGCTGGCGTTTATATTCGTGTATACGCTTAACCTGGACATCAAAAATAGAGTGCGGATCAACCGCCACTCCGGTTAGCTTACGTATATATTCGCTAAAATTTATTTTGTTTGCATCTTTGGCTTCCCGCCATTTCTTACGGAACGCGTTATCGTCCTTTAAAGGCAAAATCCTCTTTAGCTGATAAAGATCCGTTATCCATGTATCGCCAATCGCCTCGGTGATAAGTTTCGAAAGTGCCGGGTTCGCTTTGTAAAGCCATCGTCTTTGGGTTATCCCGTTCGTCTTATTATTAAACTTTTTTGGGTATATCTCGTAGAAGTCTTTGAAGAGCTGCGTCTTTAAAAGCCGTGTGTGCAGCTCGGAAACGCCATTCACCGAATGGCTTCCGATGATCGCCAGATGCGCCATGCGTATCCTCTTGGTCTCGGACTCCTCTATTATAGACATCCTTCTGAGCCGGTCATTGTCACCGGGAAACCTGGTGGCGATCTCCTTCAGGAACCTAAGGTTGATTTCATAGATTATCTGCAGATGGCGCGGCAGGATCTTTTCAAATAGCGGGACAGGCCAACATTCGAGCGCCTCGGGCATGATGGTATGGTTTGTATAAGCAAATGTCCTGACCGTTATATTCCATGAAGTTTCCCAATCGAGCCCCTGCTCATCGACCAGCACCCTCATGAGTTCCGCGATCGCTATCGAAGGATGCGTGTCATTGAGCTGTATTGCGGCCTTCTCCGGAATTTTTTTTAAATCCGTATTCTCCATTTTAAACCGGCGTAAGATATCGGCAATCGACGCGGCTATAAAAAAATACTCCTGCTTCAGACGAAGCTCCCTCCCCTGGCTTAAGTTGTCGTTCGGATAGAGCACCTTGGAAATGTTCTCCGTCAAGACCTTATTATAAACAGCTCTCTCGTAATCACCGTCATTAAAATAGCTGAGGTCAAACTCCTCCGTGCTGCGCGCCGACCACAGGCGCAGGGTATTGACCACCCCATTTTTGTATCCCGCCACAGGGATATCGTAAGGCATGGCTAAGACATCCTCGGTATCCACCCAGTTCGCCGCGAGCCGGCCGGATGAATCATGCGACATATAGGCATGGCCGTAGAAACGCACCTTGACGGCGTACTCGGGCCGCGCGAATTCCCACGGGTTGCCAAGCCTCAGCCATTCGTCCGGAAATTCGACCTGGTAACCGTTGATTATCTTCTGATTAAATATTCCATATTCATATCGTATGCCGTAGCCATGCGCCGGGATTCCGAGCGTGGCCATGGAATCTAAAAAGCAGGCGGCCAGCCTCCCAAGGCCGGCATTGCCGAGTCCAGCATCCGTTTCGCATTCGCGCAGCTCATTGATATCCAAGCCCGCTTCTTTCAGGGCATCTCCGGTCTGTTCCGATAATCCGAGGTTAAGCATATTCGTGCCAAGGAGGCGGCCTATCAAAAATTCCATCGAGAAATAATAAACCCGTTTGAGATTTTCGTTATGATATCTCTGTTGAGTCGCAATCCAGCGCTCGACGATCCTGTCCCTTACCGCGATGGCCGTCGCCAGAAAATCATCGTAAAGGGTCGCTGTGTATTTATCCTTTGCCAACGCATATTCTCGATTAGCCGTAAAAGAGAGGAGCATCCCCTTTTTAGTCATGTCTTTAAATATCGTAGCCGCTTCTTTCATATTCGATTCCTTTTCAGGTTTAGGACCATACTACGCTAAATTTTTACGGGTCCTGCCGCTTCGCTTGAAATTTTTTAAGCTTCAATTCTCTTATGGACGCAAGGCCAGGGCCCTTCGCCTAATTTTGCTATCATGTAATTTAAGGCTTATGTATTTATTCCGGTTCGTTTTGTTCTTGTCTATACTATACTCTTAATAGTTTTAAGGTAGCGCAGCCTTAGCAAAATTCATACGGCTCAAGGCCCGTGGCCTGGTGTCCATGCAGCCAGGAGCTTAAAAAATTTCCTCACTCTCATCCAGAAAATTTTTCATCTCATGCAGGGGCAGCTACCGGCAGGATGCCCTTGAGGCGTATAAATGCCGCCAAGGTATAACTACCACTTGCCTATATACTACCCTCGGCTATCTCCAAGGCATGCCATCATACATATAGTTACTACCAAAACTAAAAATCCTCGATGGCGGCATTAGCCGAAAGGGCACCTGCCGATAGCTGCCCTACCGGGGTGGGATGAAAAATTTCCACCTTTCCTTATTTTCACGCTTTGAGAATAACGATCGCTTTCTCGTTATTGCTCGTCGAAAATATAATCCGCGATGGGCAGCTTTCAATGCAGGTCGTGCCGTAGGTATACTTGATATCTATCTTCCCGCCTGCAAGTTTTGCCGATAGGTCCTTGAGCGCCCCGGGTTTATTCTCAAGTTCAACGACAACCACATCGTTTTCCTTTATTTTTTTATAACCTCCTTCTTGAAGCGCTTTTTTAGCGCGAGGAGTGTCATTTGTCACCAGCATTATCTTGGCCTCTTTGTTCACGGCATATCCGGCCACGCCTTCAATATTTATCGCGTGATCTGCCAGTATCTTCGAAATTGTTGCCAGGATCCCAACCTTATTCGCTGCTGTTACGACAATCTCTTTACCTTTTTTTAACGACTTTATCATGTTATACCTCCTCGTTTAAGAGGTTACGTAATGTTAGTTAAGGTTACGTCGTCGTTAACGCAACCTTCCAGTAACAGTTTAGCAAAAAGAATAGCCCCGACGTAGGGGAGGTTTAAACCTACCCTACGTTCTCGTCGAGACACTTCTTTAGGCTAATCTATTACACCTTCCATAACTTTACTTAACCTTACGTAACTTTCCATAACATTTCTTTTAGATGCAACTACTATACCCCGAATCCTTTAAATGCCTCCCTTCACTTCTATTTCTCCCTGCGCTTCCAGCATGCATATGGTAAAATTCGCGCCGGCTTAATCTAATCCAGATCTGTGCCGGCCAGGCTTTCGTAGAACTCTCTATAGCTGTCTTTCTTGTCACCGCCGCGCAGCTCCATTGCGGCTTTCGGATGTTCATCAAGCATGCCGGTTATGGCGTACGGAATTATATATCCCCATTCTATTTTCTTTCGAAGCGGTATAAATTCCATCGAA
>JAUYDB010000235.1 GCA_030691985.1 Candidatus Omnitrophota bacterium
TCCCGTTCATGGTAACGGGAACGAAGGGCTAAACGTAAAAATGAAAGTTCAAAGGACTGCGACTTTGGTTAGGAGAGGGACGCAGACAATGAATGGGACGAACCCATCGGCCATAGCGGAAGGTAGGGGGCGGAACTCCCGAGTAACCGCCGGTGGCGCGTCAAGCCTGCCGGGGGAACAGGATACTTTAGAACTTTGGGGCAACCCGAATATGGAGGAGGTACTGACCAGAGAGAACATGACGCGGGCGTTAGCGAGAGTAAAAGAGAATAAAGGAGCCGCGGGCATTGATGAAATGACCGTGGATTGCCTTGTGCCTTATCTCAAAGCTGAATGGCCGCGGATACGGAAGGAACTGCTGGAGGGACGGTATATCCCAAAACCCGTGCGGCGGGTGATGATACCCAAAGCGGATGGCGGCGAAAGACCGTTGGGCATACCGACGGTTGTCGACCGGCTTATCCAGCAGGCAATACATCAGGTTATAAGTCCGATATTCGAAAAAGGATTTTCAGAGTCGAGTTATGGATACCGTCCTGGTAAGAACGCGCAACAGGCCGTAGAGCGTGCGCGGCAGTATGTGGCCGAAGGCCGGCGGTGGGTCGTTGACATCGATATTGAACAATTCTTTGACCGGGTAAACCACGATATTCTGATGGACAGAGTTGAGCGTAAAGTCAAGGATAGGCGCATCACAAAACTTATCCGGCGTTACCTTCAGGCGGGTATCATGGAGAATGGACTTACGACAGCAAGTGTAGAGGGCACACCGCAGGGTGGGCCGCTCTCGCCCCTACTGTCAAACATTCTTCTCGATGACCTTGATAAAGAGCTTAACCGTCGCGGGAGCGCGTATTGCCGGTATGCGGATGACTGCAACATCTATGTGCGGTCAAATCGTGCAGGTGAACGCGTAAAAGCGTCGATTACGGCCTACCTGTGGGATACGCTCAAGCTGAAAGTGAATGAGAAGAAGAGCGCTGTAGCGCGGCCGTGGGCTCGAAAATACCTTGGGTATACCGTGACGATGGATAAAGAAGCGCGACTCAGGGCTTCGGAGCAGGCCATCAAACGGTTTAAGAGTAAACTCAAAGATATCTTTCGTAGCGGGCGCGGGTGTAACATCGGACGGTTCATCAAAGAGAAACTTAACCCGATAATACGCGGCTGGCGGAATTACTTCCGGCTGACGATGGTGAAGTGGATATTTGAAGAACTGGACGGATGGATACGGCGTAAGCTTCGAGGCGTTCTATGGCGTCAGATGAAACGCGTGAGAACTCGGGCGAAAAGGTTGATGGAACGCGGGCTTGATGAACAGCGCGCGTGGATGTCAGCCTATAACGGACGAGGGCCATGGTGGAACGCGGGAGCGTCGCATATGAACCAAGCGTATCCCGTGAAATACTTCCGGACACTCGGGTTAGAGGAACTCCAGACGGATTAGTCTTTAACAACATTTTACGAACCGCCGTATACGGAACCGTACGTACGGTGGTGTGAGAGGACGGCGGGGGTAAGACTTCGCCTCCTACTCGATTCTATAGATTAGGTACGGCTTGTAACATCGCCGATAAGATATATTTAACACCAGCTTAGATTGGGTTTCATAAGTGGCTTGTTTTGCAAATGCATTAGTCCTGTGCTCCAAAGGAGAGTCCGGACTTTAAAATAAGTAAAACCTTTGTTGGTCATATCGTCTTATGACCGGCGGAGGTTTTTGTTTAAGGAGGAGATGGCGAATGAAAAACTTTATTAAAACATTTCTAGCTATTATTTTCGTTGGCGCAGTCACATATACATGCTACGAGGTTTCTATATTATCCGATCGAATTCATAAGATAGAGGATAAACTAGGTGGACCAATAAAGATAGCCTGCACCGAAAAAGCGACCATAGAGAAGGTGCGCCGGTCTGTGGTACGTGTAGTCGGCGGAGAGTCCGAAGGGTCGGGCTTCGCGATCAATAAGGGCGGTCTTATTCTAACCAATTTTCATGTGATTGAATCTGAGCCGAGTCCAAAGATCGTATTACCAGATAACACTTTCGAAACAGGCCAGGTTGTTATGGCCGACAGGGACGCGGACCTTGCGATTATTAAAATCAGTAAAGACCTGCCAGTGCTAAAGCTGGCGCGTCTTGACATAATAAGCCCCGCGGAGGAGGTCTTCTCTATAGGATATCCGCTCGGGGGGAGTCTTCCCGGTGAAGCGTCCGTTACCCGAGGATCATTTTCGAGATTCATTAAGGATAAGAAAAACGATGTTCTCTATCTCAACACGGACATGACATTTGTCTCCGGAATAAGCGGCGGTCCGATGGTGAATATCTCCGGAGAAGTAGTTGGCATTAATACCGCAGGGTTATTGTTAGGAGGGATGGGCACAGCGATCGCCTCAGATTCCATAAGAGAGAAATGTCGCCAGATGTCTATCGCGGAAGATCCGCTCAAAGATGTAAAAAAGACCATCTTCCAGCCCAATAAGAACGCTCTCGAAGCAGTAAGGGCTTTTTACAACTATCTCAAGGTCCGGAGACTGGAAAAGGCCTTCGAGCTCCTGTCCGATAATTTTGTCAAGGGGTACAGCTTTGAGCAATGGTCGTATGGCTACCGGCCGCTTCTTGATACAACTATTGTCATAATTAAGCCCGATAAAAAAGTCGACAACAGAATAAACATCAAATTATCTACCAAGGACCTGGTCGACAACGAGATCGTGTATAAGTATTTTGAGGGATATTGGGACGTCCGGAAGATAAGCGGGACGTGGCTACTCTGGAAGCCGCGGGTCAGAGAAGTCGAGGATCCGGACGAGGATTGGTTCGTAGATCAGGATGTTAAAAAACAGATGGAAGATCTGGTAAAAGCCCACCAGGATTATAAAAAATATTTGCCTGAAATGTACAGAATATCGCAGGAGCAGGGAAACGACCAATTAAGCATGCAGGAATTATATGCCAAAGCTAAGGAGATCGTGAGCAACTCGCAAAACGTTGTCCCGTAAAGATTAAGTCGATTAATTAGTAAGAAAAAAGATAGTTTTTTGCCCTTGACAAAATGTATCAAGTGTGATA
>JAUYDB010000289.1 GCA_030691985.1 Candidatus Omnitrophota bacterium
TTGTATGCTGGTGCCTCAAGACTTATAAATTTATCAGCCTGCCCAAAGACATATATTATATAGACAGGCTCCCGGTGAAACTGGAATTTTCCGATATAGCGGTGATCATGATATCGAGCGTGGTTTTAAGTTTACTGGCGACGATATATCCCGCGTATAAGGCGTCACGGCTTGACCCGGTGGAGGCGCTACGGTATGAGTGATCCGATCTTGACGGCTCGAGGCCTGCATAAAATTTATAAAAACGGCGCGAAAGACGTCAGGGCAGTAGACGGGATCGATTTTGAGATCGGAAGGGCGAAGGCGATCGTGATAGTAGGCCCGTCGGGAGCGGGCAAGTCTACGCTTTTACATATTATGGGCGGGCTTGATAAGCCGACGTCCGGAGAGGTCCAGATGGATGGCGGGGATATTTATAAATTATCCGACAGGAAGAGGGCCGCCATAAGGAACCGCCGCATCGGTTTTGTATTTCAATTTTATCATCTCTTGAACGAATTTACAGCTCTTGAGAATGTCATGCTGCCGGCGTTGATGAAGAAAGCGGGGGGTAATAGGGGTAAGGCCCTGCAGGTCCTGGATGCTGTGGGGCTAAAGGCGAGAGCCGGCCACAAACCATCTGAGCTCTCAGGTGGAGAATTGCAGAGGGCTGCCATTGCGCGCGCTTTAGTCAATGAACCGGAAATCCTTCTCTGCGATGAACCTACCGGCAACCTTGACTCTAAGAATAGAGAGGCGATCTATGAGCTGTTGTTTGGGCTGAAAGCAAAATATAACATGTCGCTTGTTATCGTCACGCACGACGAAAATATCTCGGAAGAAACAGATGAGCTAATTCTCGTAAAAGACGGCAGGATATGCCGCTGAGTCGGACGATAGGTTTAGCGGTTAGCGTATAGTAAGTCGGAAAATGGGTGTCCCCCATTTTACAGGATAATAACTTATTCTGGTTACTGTAATCTTGTTTCTGGTTTCTTTTGAGTTTTGTGACGGCCTATAAACGCCACAATCTATTTGACATAATATTGTTTATTATATATACTTAATTAAATATTGACACAAGGGGTGGCGAGGGTGAAGATCTATTTTAACGGGAAGCTTGTCAATAGCGGTAAGGCGCTGATATCCGT
The DNA here is from genome assembly GCA_030691985.1 of Candidatus Omnitrophota bacterium. Lineage (GTDB taxonomy): Bacteria > Omnitrophota > Gorgyraeia > 2-01-FULL-45-10 > 2-01-FULL-45-10 > JAUYDB01. The sequence goes on from JAUYDB010000289.1 coordinate 1,131, forward strand.
GTTTGATCACGGCCTTTTATACGGCGACGGCGTCTTTGAGGGCATACGCACCTATGGCTGCCTTATATTCAGGATGAAAGAACATATTGACAGATTGTACAAATCCGCCGATGCGATCGAACTTAAGATACCTATAACCAAGACGAAGATGATTGAAGCAGTGGTAAAGACGCTTAAGGCAAACTCGCTTAAAAATTCGTATATTAGGCTTGTTGTCACAAGGGGTGTCGGCGACCTTGGGCTGGATCCCAGGAAATGCCGAAAACCCACAATATTTATCATAACTGATACAATTAAACTCTACCCGAAGGAGTTTTACGATAGGGGGCTTGACATAATCACCGCCCACACGAGAAGGAACTATCCGAAGGCGCTCGATCCGAGAATAAAATCGCTGAACTATCTGAATAATATCCTGGCCAAGATTGACGCGATAAAGGCCGGGACAGAAGAGGCGATTATGCTGACCTGCGACGGCTATGTGGCGGAGTGTACGGGTGACAACATCTTCATGGTGAAGAATCGCGAACTTATCACGCCGCCCGTGGAAATCGGGGCGCTCAAGGGCATAACAAGAGATGCGGCGATAGGGCTGGCCAAGTTGTCGAACATCCCGTTTTACGAAAAACTGCTAAGGATGGAAGACTTATACAGCGCGGGAGAAGTGTTTTTAACCGGGACAGCCGCGGAGATCATACCGGTTATAAAGATCGACAAACAGCGGATAGGTAATGGCAAACCCGGCGAGATCACGCTGAAATTGATGAAAGAATTCAGAGAGCTGACGAAAGTGGACGGGGTGAGGTATTAGAGTCGAAAACTCACGTTTAGCCGTCAGCCTTCAGCAAAAAAAAGCTGAAAGCTGAAAGCTGAAGGCTAGCACATCTATAACGAGGCAAACGACATGCAATGCGACATTTGCGGTAAAAAAGATGCAACTGTGCACCTGACCGAGATAGTGAACGATCAGGTGACGAAACTGCATCTTTGTGAGGAGTGCGCCAAGGAGAAGGGAACTGAGATGGAAGAGCATTTCGGTTTAAGTGACCTTTTGGCAGGGCTTGCCGATCTTGGCGCCGGCGTAGAGCCGGATTTAGAGGAGAAGATCAAGTGCCCTTCCTGCGGCTTCACATATCGTGATTTCAAGCGTATGGGCCGGCTGGGCTGCAGTGAATGTTATGAGGCGTTTAAGTGTAAACTCGCGCCGCTTTTAAAGAGAATCCACGGCGCTGACAGGCATGCGGGTAAGATACCGCTTATCATCGGTAAAGCCGTGAAGGACACAAGAGATATGCAGGAGCTGAAGGCCCGGATGGAGAAGGCTATACGGACCGAAGATTTCGAAGAGGCCGCCAGGCTCCGGGATAAGATAAAGGATATGGGGAGCAAGAGTAAGTCAGGTTGAGTCGAAAACTTAAAGTTAGCGTATAGCGTATAGTTAAGTCGGACGACAAGTTTAGCGTATAGCGTGTAGCGGATAGCATATAGGAAAAACAAAAAAACTATACGCTACCCGCTAAAAGGTATCGAATTACTGCCACTATACGCTAAACGCTACCCGCTATACGCTAAAAGCGCCGCATGACTACATCTATAACGAGGCAAAATGACAATTGACGACTTTCTCAAACAGGATAGTGAGTGGCTGAGGGGGATGGGCCCCAGTTCCAACATAGCTATTTCCTCGAGGACGAGGCTCGCCAGAAATATAGATAAGGCGCCGTTCTCCAACTGGGCGGATAAAAAACAGCTTGAGGAGGTTTTGAACAACATCAGGGATGCCTCTCTCTCAACCAAATTTTTGAAGAATGCCGTGTTTTTTCGTTTAAAGGATTTGAGCGAGGTTGACAGGATTTTCCTTGTTGAAAGACACCTCATGAGCCCGGAACACGCCAAAGATGTTGAATATAAAGCCCTGATAGTGGATCCGAAAGAGATCGTAAGTATAATGATAAATGAGGAGGACCATCTAAGGATACAGGTGCTGCAGTCAGGATCCAATATTAAAGAATGCTGGCAGATAATAGACGACTTAGATACCGAGTTAAGTAAAATTTTGCCTTTTGCCTATTCGGCAAAGTGGGGGTACCTCACGGCGTGTCCGACGAATACCGGGACAGGATTAAGAGGGTCGGTCATGGTGCATCTTCCCGCGCTGGTATTCGCCGGGCAGATCGGCAAGGTCCTTCAGGCAATAGCGAAGCTCGGGCTTAATATACGCGGGCTGTATGGCGAGGGAACCGAGGCGGCCGGGAATATTTTTCAGATCTCGAACCAGGTGTCTATGGGAATAATCGAAGAGGATATCATTGATAATATCGAACGGATCGTAAACCAGGTCATATTCCGCGAGGATACAACGAGGAAGGCCATTATCCTTAAGAACAAAGAGGCGCTGGTCGACAGGGTGTCGAGGGCATACGGCACATTGAAGAGCGCGCATATAATTACGAGTAATGAGACGGTGGCGCTGCTTTCGGCGATACGCCTGGGCGTGGATATGGGAATAGTGAAGAACCTGGACAGGCGCATGGTGAACGAGCTTTTCATACTGACACAACCGGCGCATCTGCAAAAACTTGAAGGCAGGCCCCTTGACTCCAACGAGCGCGATATAAAACGGGCGGATCTTATCAGGAAGAAGCTTAGTTAAAATAGAAACCAGAAACCAGAGTACAGAAACCAGATTCAGTTTCAAGACTCGTTTTGGGTTCTGGTTACTATCAAAATTATAATTGACTAACGGAGGATGACGATACATGCCTATGTTTAACAGATTCACGGAACGCGCGAGGAAAGTGATACTTCTGGCGAAGGAGGAGGCCAAGAGGTTCAATCATGATTATATAGGAACCGAACACATACTACTTGGCCTTGTCCGGGAAGGTGAGGGCGTCGCGGCAGCAGTGCTCGCGAGCTTCGGGCTTGGCCCCGAAAAGATACGGCTTGAAGTGGAGAAGATCGTCCAACCCGGGCCAAGCACGGTCATTTCCGGGGACCTCCCCTTTACTCCCAAGGCGAAGAAGGTGATAGAGCTTGCGATGGATGAGGCGCACGCGCTCGGGCATAATTACGTCGGGACGGAACACCTCCTGCTCGGGCTGATAAGGGAGGGTGAAGGAGTGGCGTCGCAGGTGCTCATGAATATGGGGCTGGAACTCGAAAAGGTCCGCGATGAAGTGATGAACCTATTGGGCTCGGAGATCCCCGGCTACGAGATGGGGCAGAAGACGTCTCACGCGAAGACCCCGGCGCTCGACGCATTCGGCAGGGACCTGACGAAACTTGCCAAAGACGGCAAGCTGGACCCTGTCATAGGAAGGAAGAACGAGATAGAGCGCGTCATACAGATATTGTCCAGGCGCACAAAGAATAATCCCGTGCTTCTCGGTGAAGCGGGGGTGGGGAAGACTGCCATAGTAGAGGGCCTTGCGCAGAAGATAATAGCGGGCGATGTCCCCGAGACCTTGAAAGGTAAGCGGATGATAATACTTGATCTAGCCCTCATGGTCGCAGGCACAAAATACAGGGGCCAGTTTGAGGAGAGGATCAAGGCGGTGATGGACGAGATAAAGCGCTCCGAAGATGTCATAATATTTATTGACGAGCTCCATACGCTGATCGGCGCTGGCGGCGCGGAGGGCGCCATAGATGCGTCAAATATATTGAAACCCGCCCTGTCGAGAGGCGAGATACAGTGTATCGGCGCTACCACGCTGGATGAATACAGGAAACATATCGAAAAGGACGCGGCGTTAGAGAGGCGTTTCCAGACCATAGTCGTCGAGCCTCCAAGCGTGGCGGAGACGATAGAGATATTAAAAGGCCTGCGGGATAAATACGAGGCCCACCACAGGGTGAAGTTTTTGGATGAGGCGCTCGAGGCGGCGGCGAAGCTTTCCGACAGATATATTAGCGGGCGCTACCTGCCGGACAAGGCCATAGACCTCATAGACGAGGCCGGTTCGCGCGCGCGCCTTTCGGTTATGACCGCGCCTGCCGATGTGAAACACATCGAGGACAAGATGGTGGTCGTGAAACAGGAGAAGGAGGCCGCCGTAAAGAATCAGGACTTTGAAAAGGCGGCAAAGTTCAGGGACGAGGAGAGGAAATTAAAAGAGGAATTGAACAGGACTAAAAAAGGATGGAAAGAGTCGAAGGGAAAATTTGAGCCGAAGGTAAGCGAAGAGGATATCGCCACAATACTCTCAAAATGGACCGGCATCCCTATCATCAAGCTCGAGGAGAAGGAGCAGGACAAGTTCCTTAAGATGGAAGAGATGATCCACAGGCGTGTCATAGGGCAGGATGAGGCCATAAGCGCGATAGCTCATGCCGTGCGACGTTCCCGCGCCGGCATAAAAGACCCGAGAAGGCCTATAGGTTCGTTTGTATTCCTGGGGCCCACCGGCGTGGGGAAGACGCTCATCGGAAGAGCGCTTGCCGAGTTCATGTTCGGAGACGAAGACGCCGTGATACAGATAGACATGTCCGAGTACATGGAGAAGTTCAATGTATCGCGGCTGGTCGGAGCGCCGCCCGGCTACGTCGGTTATGAAGAAGGCGGACAGCTTACAGAGAAGGTGCGCCGCCGTCCGTATTCGGTGGTGCTCCTGGACGAAATAGAAAAGGCGCATCCCGATGTATTCAACCTGCTCTTGCAGATGCTTGAGGAAGGCCGGCTTACGGATTCGTTCGGAAGAAAAGTTGACTTTAAGAACACCGTTATAATAATGACATCAAACATCGGCGCCGAGATGCTCAAGAAGCAGGGCTCGATAGGATTTAAGTCCCAGGCCGAAGAGGTTACGTATCAGTCGATGAAGGAGAGGCTTCTCGATGAGGTCAAGAAGGTATTCAAGCCGGAGTTTTTGAACAGGGTCGATGATATAATAGTCTTCAGGTCGCTTACTAAAGAGGACCTTGAGCATATCGTAGAATTTGAGATACAGGAAGTCGGGGCAAGGCTGAAAGAGCAGAATATAAAGATAGAGTTATCGAAAGAGGCCAAGGACTTCCTCGTAGAAAAGGGGTTCGACAAGATTTTCGGCGCGCGGCCTCTCAAGCGGACCATACAGCGGTTTCTGGAAGATCCGTTGGCCGAAGAGATAATAAGAGGCAGCTTAAAGAAGGGCGGCGATGTAGTGGTGACGGCTAAGGTCGACCATCTTGAGTTTAAGACGGAGAATGCGTAATAGAGTCAGACAACAAGTTTAGCGTTTAGCGTATAGCGGGTAGCGTATAGGAAAAACAAAAAAACTATACGCTAAACGCTATAAAGCGTCGTATTACTGTTAAAATAACGAGGCGACATGCGGCATGTACGGACAAGAAGACGTTTTCAGCTTATACTCGCGCTGCTTTTCGCGTTTTGTATGGTTCTCTTCTGCGAAAGCAGGATAGAGGCATTCGTGCCGCAGCTTAAGGACTTCGCGGAAGCTAAAATAGGCCATGCGCTCGGCGACAGATTCAACTTCTCAATCGGCAGCATAGACGGCGGGATACTGCGCCCTGTAATTTTTAACAACGTTACGATAAAAGACAGGAAGGGCCCGTCCATTTTTGACTTTTTAGTCATAACCCAGGTGAGGACTAATTACAGGATATGGGATGCGCTTCTTAAGCGAAACTACAGATCGATGCTTTTCGCGGAAGATTCCGGCGTATATGTAAATTTTTCAACACGCGACAACGGGATAGAAGGTTTTTTACAGCTTCGCGGCGACCTCGCGAGACCGGAGATAAAGGGCTCTCTTAACCTATTCGATAAAGGAAACGTGGATTTCGCCGGCAGGATAAACGGCGATTCTTTCGATATAGAAATAAGGCCGCTTTCATCAGGGGTTGTGAAGGCCGAAGGTAGTTTTGGCGAGGAAGGCGTTTTGGCGGCGACATTCAAGATAAACCATATCATGCTCGGCGGGTTCGATTTAGTCTGTGACGCGAATTCAAAATTTAGATTTGTGGATGTGCCCGGTGATCCGAAAAACAGTTATTTTGAGGGCGAGTTCGCGACAAAAAATTTGATCCTGAATTTTAAACCGTTCCTTGACCTGAAGGCATACTATAAGATCTCGGGCGGTATTTTACAAATAGATGAACTGAGCATCGGAGAGATTTTGCGCGCCCGCGGCAAGGCCATGCTTAAGGAACCGTTTAACGTAGACATGTCTCTTGAAGCGAACAATGTCAATCTGGGATGGTTTTTGAACAGCCTGGGCGTTGACGCAGCCGCCTCCATCCTGGCAGGAACGATGAACGGAAAATTTGATTTCAAAGGCCCGATAAAAAATTTAAAGTCCGCAATTCATATTGACATAAGAAAAGGGCAGATCACCGATCTGGATTTTGAATCTTTAAGCGCCAACCTGAAAGGGGACGGCCCTTATATAAGGATTGACGATTCCCGGATAACCAGGGAGAGCGGTTATTTTGCTCTCGCCGGCGAGATGGACCTAAGGCGGATCGGCAAGAATAGCATATTCACAGACATAACGATATCTACCGACGAGAAGGCGATAACATGGGATGGCTGGAACAGTTCCAGGGTGCAGGATGTGCAGGAAGTCAGGATGAAGAAGAAGATAACGGAGGAGATGAACATAGACTTTAAAAAGATAATCGCGGAAGAAACTATAGATGAAAGCGTGCGGGCAAATGACGAGATACATTTGGAATATAAGCTTGACGCCAAGGACAGCCTCAGGATGATGGTCGGCCGGGACAGCGAGTTCTTCGGCCTCGAACACAAGGACAGGTTCTGATGTCAAAAGGTAATAATCGGATAAAAAGAATAGCCCAGATGCTGGGCCACCGTTTTATAAGTTTTGTCAGGTACGCGGGCGGCGTGTCGATCCTTATGGGGGAGACGCTCTTCTGGATACCTATCCCGCCCCTTAGAAGGCGCCAAATAATAGAACAAATGGCAAAGATCGGCGTGGACAGCCTGCCGATAGTATCGCTCATAAGCCTTTTCACAGGCATGGTCCTGGCCCTCCAGAGCGCATACCAGATGCAGAGATTCTCCGCTGAGATGTACATCGCCTCATTGGTCGCGTTTTCGATGACGAGGGAACTTGGGCCCGTCCTTACAGCGCTGATCGTGGCGGGGCGGGTAGGCGCATCCATAACCGCGGAAATCGGAACGATGAAGGTCACCGAACAGATAGATGCGCTTGAGACGCTCGCGACGAACCCGGTAAAATATCTCGTAGTTCCGAGATTCATCGCGCTTATAATCATGCTTCCTTTGCTTACCATATACTCGGATGTCATCGGCATATTCGGAGGGTATATTATCGGCGTATATAAATTGAACATATCCCACGCCATGTATATGAAGAATACGTGGAATCCGCTTAAGTACAAGGATTTGTTTACAGGGTTGATAAAGAGTTTTTTCTTCGGGATAATAGTTTGCATAGTCGCGTGTTTTGAGGGCATGACCGCCGAGGGAGGGGCTGAGGGCGTTGGCCGTTCGACGACGTCCAGCGTAGTCGTAAGTTTCATACTGATAATAGCGTCTGACTGCTTTTTCACGGCGCTGTTTTACTTCGTGACGCGGTAGTTGGAAATTTTTCAGCTCAAGACCCTCTTGGCTATATGGCCAGGGGGCTTCGCCTAATTTTGTTTTCAAGGAATAAATCCTTTTGGTTTAGTTATCTTAAGCTTTACTACAGCTATGGATATAACGGTCATAAGAGTTTTATGGTAGCGCATGGTAAACAAAATTTATACGGCTCAACCCCCATGGCCATATAGCCATTCGCCGGGAGCTGAAAAATTTCTATGATAGAGATTATAAATCTTTGCAAATCTTTTGATGGTCACAGGGTTCTTAATAACCTCAGCCTTAATATAAACACGGGCGAGACGACCGTGATAATCGGCAGGTCAGGCTGCGGGAAGAGCGTCCTGTTGAAGCATATCATAGGGTTGATGAAGCCCGATGAGGGCCAGGTATTGATCGACGGAAAAGACATCACGAGGATGAATGAAAAAGAGCTGAATGCCACGAGGATGCAGTTCGGCATGTTATTCCAGGGCTCCGCGCTGTTTGACTCCTTAAGTGTCCTTGAGAATGTGGCATTCGGCATGATCGAACATATAGGCTCGAGCAAGGAAGAGATAAAAAAAAGGGTCAAGGAATGCCTGGCGCTTGTCGGTCTTAAAGGCATCGAGGGTAAGAAGCCGGC
>JAUYDB010000039.1 GCA_030691985.1 Candidatus Omnitrophota bacterium
CATCTCCAGATAACAAAAACCAAGCGCATGCCATGGGGGCGCGCAATTGCCCGATATGGCTATTCCCTTCCTGGCTGCCTTGACCGCCTCATCGCAGCGCTTTTCTTCGAGATACAATGTCGCCAGCGTTGTCAGGGCCCACGGATTCAAAGGATACAGCTCGACTATCCTTTCGGTGACGGTTATGGGATCTTTCCAATCCTCGTTACGCGCGACAGTCCGCATCGAATACGCGAGTATCAATGCGATCGCGGCCGCGTTCGCGACGAGGCGGCCTCTTTTGGTAAAGACGGCCTTTAGCCTGTCTATAAATACGGCGATAAGGATGCAAAAACCTATCGACGGTAAATACAGGAACCTCTCCGCCATGAGCGCGCGCAGCGGCACTATGTTCGATACCGGCAGTATCGTTATGAAGAACCACCATACCGCGAATGATGCGCGGCGAAAACGCTTAAACAGGTAAGGCAGCGAAATCGATAAGGCCGCGAGGGCCGTCACTGACGCCAGGACTTTTGTTTCCGCGATCGAGCGGGCGGCGTCCAGGACATAAAAGGCGCATAATTTTACCGGGAAAAACAGAAGCTTTATATATTCGGCCATGACCCATGCCATAGTAAGAAAAGTATGGTAAGGGCTGCCTCCCCACCATCCGCACTGGCTGACCCTCTTTAAGACGAACGACCTCAGGACAAGAAAGAACAGGGTCAAGGCGAAGTAAGGGCAATACCGCAAAACCTTCTTCCTGAAAGCGTCTTTCGGAAAAAAATGCGCGTCGCAGGCGATAAGGACGAGCGGCAAAGTCACCGCCATCTCTTTCGAAAACAGGGACAACGCGTAGAGAAAAAGCGACAATACAAAATATCTTTTTACGTAAAACAGGAGCGCGGCCAGGTAGAAGAATAGAAACAGGACGCTCGCCCTTCCGGATATCCACGATACGACTTCAGTCTGGACAGGGTGGCAGGCAAAAAACAGGCTCGCGAAAAGCGCGAAGGAGATCTTCCCAAACACCGCGTATAAAAACAGAAAGAGGAGTATCGCGTTGAACGAATGAAATAACACGTTAACGAGATGATAACCGAAGGTATTGAGTTTCCACAGGAAGTAGTCCAACGCGTATGAGGATGTAGTAACAGGCCGGTATACGTCTTTTGCCAATTCGGAAAAAGCGACCGCCGCGGGATTTATGAAGAAAGACGGTATGTTTTCGAGATTCCGTATATTTATATTCTTTACGATGAAATACCCGTCATCGTATATAAACTCTCCGCCGAGAGAATTGGAATATACTATCACAGACACAAAGAATATCAAAAGGCCGGCTTTTATTCCGCTCATACGTCATTTTTTAAGAAATTCGCCGTATGTTATAAGTCTTATTTCTTTCTTCTTTATCAGCATCTTCACGCGCCGGCTTGTCAGGGCGGCGAGCTCCGTCTCGCAATTCAAATGAAACGCGCCTTTGTTTAAAAGTTCCGGGCTTAAAAATCCGGGGTGGCAGGCAAGCTCCGTGACGCCCTCCCGCAAATTATTCAGCATGGCGAGAAGGGTTTCCTCGTTGATCTCTCCGGATTCTATAAACCCGAGAAAATTATCCGCGTATACGACGTCCGAACCTTTGAGAATATCTGTCATGCCCTTTTCGAAATATGAGGCCAGCGCCTTTTTGCAAAACTTTTTTACACTGAAAGGGCCCGAGCGCATGTCACTGCATAGACACCTTATGGAAGGTATTCCATACTCTTTCGCCAACCTCACAAATATGCGTAACATCGCGGGCGCCATGTGGATGTGCTCATGGCTGCTCAAACAAGTCAGCCTTATGCCTGAGGCCTTCAGCGTCTCCATCTGATTCTTCAATTCGCGGTAAACGTGAGGCACATCTATATTTCTTAATAAAAGATTCGCAAAAAACGACCTGTGGCTTCTATGGAATTTATTGTCTTCGCGGACCAGGGTCTCGATCCTGTGCGGCTTCGTGAGGGGTATCATCTCTTCTGTGAGGGAAAGGTGGGCGCCCGCCTCTTCCAGCTTCATCCGGCTCGACAGCTCCAGCGCGTCGTCGAACGCGGCGCCTGCGGGCATCAGGTTCAGGTGGGTGACTATGCCTTCCTTATAGGCCTTCACTATGCCTGCGTTGATGTCTTTCGAGAACCCGAAATCGTCCGCGCTCACTATCAAATATTTCATTATTTTTCTATCGGGAAAGCGCGCTCTTCAGTTTGTATTTGAGCATATCGCGGAAAGTCGCGGCGACAACGCTCATCCTTGATATGGCGGAATTCCCATTCGCGCGCGGTTGGAATATCAGGCCATACTGTTTTATAACGCGATTTTTCTTTGCCGCCTCGGCAAATATCTCGGCATCCACAAAAGGGCTGTTCGATTTCAGATCCATCCCGTCCAGGACATGGCGCCTATAGAGTTTGAGGCCCGAGTTGATATCTTTTATATTCAAACCGAATAAAATACGAACGAGGAAATTATAAACCTTTGACATAACGATCCTCTTAAGGCTTTTGTCTTTTATAACGAGGCTGTAGGCCGTGACTATATCCGCGCCGTTTAAAACTTCGAGGGCCTTCTTTATATCGTCTTCTTTGGCGGGAAAGTCTGAATCCGTATAGACTACTATATCCTTTGAGGCATGCTTTAAGCCCGCCTTGAGGGCGCCGCCAAAGAGCGTGTTCGCTTTCAGGCGGATTGGCTTTATGTGCGGGTCATTTTGGGCTAATCTATCGACGAGATCGCCCGAGCCGTCGGTTGAGGCATCGTCCACGACCACTATCTCGTAGTCCGCGCATATTGTCCCGGCAAGGCTTGATATCCCGGCGACCGTCTCAGCGATATTCCCGGATTCGTTAAACATGGGAAGCACAAATGATATGTTGTATCCTGCCGCATCGGTCATTTTGGACGTTCTCTCTTAAGAATATAAAGGCCGCCCCGCGGAATTTCGTTTGTCACGATAGAGCGTTTACCCAGCTTATACACCATATAAGACGGCTTGACATGATCGGGGCTGACCTTCGGGTCGTACAGGTCGCGGTGGTTCTTATCCTTCAGGACGCACCACACCCTGCCTTCAGAATTCAAGAATTGCACGAGCGCGTGATGCTTGTCGATATCCGTCGGGATTTTGCCCGCGTAAAAGCTGATCCCCGCGAGGTAGTTACTTTCGCTGGCGATCCTTTCGCCGGGTTTCATAAGGGATGATAACTTAAGGGATATCTCCTTGCTTGTCTCATAACGCTCTATGACGGGCAGGACCAGGGCGCTCAACGGATATAAAAATATCGCCAGAGAATATATAATAAGACTGAGCGAGATTATAAATTTTTTATTTATGAACGCTATGAGCGAAAGGCAGAACCCGAAAGCCAGAAATATGCAGGATATGGCCACGCCGCCCAGGATGGCGGGGTAATCGATATATATGTATATTAAAGCCCCGACGCTTCCGAGCGCCACTATGAGCGGCAGGAGATAATAGGATGTCTTTGTTCCGTTAATGGCGCCCCCGGCCGGGTCCTTCTTCAAAAAATCATCCCACAACACCGCCGTTATAATCGCAAGGGATAGGAATGAAGGAAATACGTAGGTCGGCAGTTTAGTGGACGACGCGGTAAAGAAGACAAATATCACGGCGAACCAGATGAGAGCGAAAGTCAGGCAATTTTTTATCCGTCGTCCGTTGTCCGTCGTCCGTTGTCCGTTGTATTTTCTTAAACGCGTGCCAGAGGCCGAACGGCAGGAATACGCTCCACGGAAAATATCCTCCCAGGATTATCGGGATATTGTAATAAAT
>JAUYDB010000072.1 GCA_030691985.1 Candidatus Omnitrophota bacterium
CGCCCCTTCGGGGCTCGCAATGACGAGTCTCGTCGAGCTTCTTATAACACTGGCCTGTTACAAATCGTATGACTTTCCTATACGCTAATCCTGTCGCTTGACTTTAACAAGTCCGGCCGTCGCTCCCACGTCCTCTTAACGGCCTCTTCCCTGCGCCATCTCTCTATCCTTTTATGGTCCCCGCTTAAAAGCACTTGCGGCACCTTCATGCCTCTATAATCCGCCGGCCTCGTCCACTGCGGATATTCCAATAAGTTATTGTCGAAAGATTCTGATTTCAATGAGCCGGGCTCTCCCAGCACACCGGGGATCAGGCGCGCGAGCGCGTCAATCAATACGAGCGCGGGAATCTCGCCGCATGTCAATATGTAATCACCTATCGAAATCTCTTCGTCAACAAGCCCTCTTATCCTTTCATCGACACCTTCGTAGTGCCCGCAGATAAGCGTTAAAGACTTTTCCTTTGCCAATTTCTTAACTATTTTTTGATCCAATTTTTTACCCTGAGGCGTTAATAGGATAACCTTAGCGTTTTTTGTTCGCGGGTTCGCGGGTTTGCGGGTTCGCGGGTGTAGAGCGCGAACTCGAGAACTCGAGAACTCACGAACTCCTATGTCTATTAAAGCCTCAAACACCGGCTCGACCTTCATCACCATGCCCGGCCCGCCGCCGAATGGTTTATCATCGGCCGTACGGTGCTTGTCAGCCGTCCAGTCGCGGAGATCGTGTATCTTTATCTTTAGCTTTCCCTTCGCTTGAGCCCTCTTGAGCATAGATTCGCTCAAGACGCTGTCGAACATCCTGGGGAAGAGTGTCAGTATGTCTATCGTCATAGGCTTGTTGGTTCGCGGGTTTGCGGATTGGCCACTTTATAACTCGAAAATGGGGACAGGCACATTTTTCTAATACTTTTTCTTTTGGAAAAATGAGCCTGTCCCCATTTTCCCATCCGCTGACCCGCTAATTATACCTTTATCCCCTGCTTCTTAAGAAGCGTCTTCACTGCCGCGGACGGTACTGCGCCTACTTTGATCCAATATTCCGCGCGCTCTTTATTAACCCTCACCGTTGCCGGATCGGTCTTTGGGTCGTAGAAACCAAGAATCTCTATCGTCTTACTATCCCGCGCCCTGCGCTTATCCATTACTACTATCCTGTGCACAGGCTTCTTCAGCGTCCCCATGTGTTTTAATCTAATTACTGCTGGCATCGTTACCTCCAATTTGACTTTTAGCGTATGGTGGCGGTTAGTCAACGCTTCTTAGCGTTTAGCGGGTAGCGTATAGCGAATAGTTTTTATTTTTCTTATACGCTATACGCTAACCGCTAACCGCTAAACTCGTTGCCTGACTCCACTATACGCTATCCGCTAAACGCTAAATCATTCTCCTGACTCTGCTACTCCCTCTCTCTCCAAACCTTCGCGCCGAGACCTGCCAGTTTCTTTTCCAGATTTTCATAGCCTCTGTCGAGATGATAAATCCTGTGGACATCGGTTCGCCCTTTCGCTACAAGCCCGGCCAGCACAAGCGCCGCGGATGCCCTCAGGTCAGAAGCCATAACCGGCGCGCCGCTTAACGACTTCACTCCTTTTATTATGGCGCTCGGCCCCTCCAAAATTATGTCCGCGCCCATCCTGCCCATCTCGCTTATATGGATGAACCTGTCAGGGTATATCTTTTCCGTTATGACGCTTATTCCGTCCGTAATGGTCATCAGGCTCATTAACTGGGCCTGCATGTCGGTGGGAAACCCCGGATACGGCAGGGTCGTTACGTCTACCGGTTTTAATTTTTTAATATACCTGGCCCTGAGCCCTGATGGCACTTTAGTTATGTTTAAACCAGCTTCTGTAAGTTTATCTATCAACGCGGCCATATGGTCAGATTTCGCGTTCTTTAAGGTGATATCGCCCCGCGTTATGGCTGCCGCCACCATATATGTCCCCGCCTCAATTCTATCCGGGATTATTGTATGCTCCGCGCCGTGAAGCCTCTTTACGCCCTCAATAATTATGCGATGCGTCGTATATCCCTTTATCCTGGCCCCCATCTTGATCAGGAAAGCCGCGACGTCCACAACCTCAGGCTCGCATGCCGCGTTTTCGATAACTGTTACGCCCGGGGTGAGCGTCGCGGCCATCATCGTGTTCGCTGTAGCCAGCACGCTCGAACCGAAATGGCCTCCGAGATAGACGTTTGCGCCGCGCATCTTCTTTCCGTCAGCGACAATATAGCCGTGCTCAACCCTTATATCCGCATTGAGCGCCTTTAGCCCTTTAAGATGAAGATCGATCGGCCTCGGCCCTATGACGCAGCCGCCGGGAAACGAAACCTCCGCGTGCTTATGTTTCGCGAGCAACGGCCCGAGCACACATATCGAAGCGCGCATCGTGCTGACAAGTTCATAAGGCGCCACGCACTTCTTGTAACCATTCGGCTCAATCGATATCTGATCACCGTCATAGCGGGTCCGTATGCCAAGATGTTTGAATATCTTG
>JAUYDB010000179.1 GCA_030691985.1 Candidatus Omnitrophota bacterium
CTATTAAGCCGTGAATGGGTCTGACCTCTTTTTATGGATAGCTTGCTATGCCATAAAATGGGGTCAGACCCATTCAATGCCAAAAAATGCAGCAAAAAATGGGGTCAGACCCATCCAATGAGCAGTAGACACGTTGGGTCAGACCCCATTTTCTTATAGAACTGAACTGTTACGAATCTGCTCAGTCACTATTTTTTACCTGTTTTAAAAATAACGGTCTTATTTTCTTCGCCTCTTACTAATCTTTTTATGTTTTCTTTATGTTTATATATGACAACTGTACATATCAAAACGCTGAAGATAACCGTATAAACGTGGTAATTGAAGATTGCGGCTATCGCCGGAAAAAAGACAAGGGCGGCGATAGAAGCCAGCGATACATAATTAGTTATGAAAAATATAATAAGCCATATACAAATTACCGGTATAAGTAATGCCGGCGCGATTCCAATCCCAACGCCTAAAGTCGTCGCCACGCCTTTCCCGCCCCTGAATCCCGTAAATACCGGCCATATATGCCCGCATACGGCCGCAAGGCCAAGAACAGAACGATAAAAATCGTAGTCCAGCTCGCTCAAAAATGAGTAAAAAAAACCGGCTAGGGCTGTAACTACGAATACGCCTTTCATAACGTCAACTATAAGAGTTATCAGCGCTGGTATTTTGCCGGCGGCTCTCAATACATTGGTCGCCCCGGCGTTTCCGGATCCGACCTCGCGGATATCAACCCCTTTCAAAATCTTGGTCAATACGAAACTTGTAGGCAACGAACCAATTAAATAAGAGGCAATAAATGATAAGATAAACGCCGAAACAGAATTCATGCCTGCCCCTGCTTTTTCAGAACCGAGTTATTCCCGCTCAATATCCTGCTCCCCTTTATAATATAATCTATGCCTGACACAACGGTCAGAAGAACTGCGAGGTTCCATACTATGTAGGAATGCCTGATCTGAGCGAGTATGCTCACTACCGTAAACATCTGAAAAAACGTAGTTAGCTTTCCCGCGATGCTCGGCGAAACTCTTAAAGCGCCTGTTATAAAATAGATGGTTACAGAACCCAAAATAATAATCACGTCCCTTGAAATGACTATTATGAAAACATAGGCGGGTAGTTTGAGGTGCGGCGGTACGCTCCCTGCCACGGAAAGACAGATATAGGCGCTTATCAGAAGAAGCTTATCCGCCATCGGATCAAGTATCGTTCCAAGCTCTGTCTTTTGATTAAATTGCCTCGCTATAAAACCGTCTATACCGTCAGAGATCGTGGCCGCTATAAATAGAATAAGCGCGATGGTTGTTTTTGAATAAACTATCGCGGCTATAAAAAACGGAATGAGTATGATCCTCGCGATCGATATCTTGTTAGCTAAATTCATCTGCCCCATGAATGCTCCTTACCTTATCATCCTCATCCGGTTAAGCGGCCAATACAGTATCACTGCCTTACCTATGAAATTCTTTTTCGGCACAAAACCCCAGTACCGCGAATCTCTTGAATTTCCGCTGTTGTCGCCTAAAGTATAATAACAACCTTCCGGGACTTTGACCTGTTGGCCTTCTTTTCCATAGCCTCCGGCATTAAGGTAATAAATCGAACTGATAGACGGATTGGCGTCAATGGTTTTACCGTTTATATATATCTTCCCCTGCCTTATTTCTACCGTCTCGCCGCTCACCGCTATAAGCCTCTTCACAAAATCCTTCTTCGGGTCTTCAGGCGAAACAAAGACTATTATATCGCCCCTCTTCGGCTCTCTAAAAGACGGGATGGGAAGCTTGAGATTTATGAACGGCACTCTCGAACTATAGAGAAACTTGTTTACAAATATCCTATCCCCTACTTCAAACGCGGGTATCATCGACCCGGAAGGTATCTTGAACGCCTGGATAAAGAAAGTCTGTATAAATAACGCGAGCGCTAAAGCCACTATCAGGGCATCCCGCCATTCTTTTATCTCTGCCTTTATTCTTGAGTTCATGACCATGTTTTCACCTCGTTATAGCAGCGGGCTTGCGACACTTTTAGCGTATAGCGGATAGCGTTTAGCGTATAGGAGAGTTGCACGACTTACTATCCGCTATACGCTAACCGCTAAACGCTAAACTTGTTGTTTGACTGGTGTTCGACTCGAGCTACGCTTTTAGGGCCGCGAAGAAGGCCTCCTGCGGGATCTCGATCTTGCCGAACTGCTTCATCCTCTTCTTGCCTTCCTTTTGTTTTTCCCAAAGCTTGCGTTTTCTTGTTATGTCACCGCCGTAGCACTTCGCGGTAACGTTTTTGCCGACAGCCTTTATCGTTTCGCGGGCTATAATCTGACCGCCGACGGCTGCCTGCAGGATGATCTGAAAAAGATGCCTCGGGATCGTCTCCTTAAGCTTCTCGATTATCGCGCGGCCCTTCACGTATGCCTTGTCCTTATAAATTAACGACGAAAAGGCATCGTATACCTCGCCGTTTATCAATATGTCAAGTTTAACGACTTGAGTCCGCCTGTAGTCCAAAAGCTCGTAGTCGAGCGAGCCGTAGCCCCGCGTGACGGATTTTATCCTGTCATAAAAATCGACTATTATCTCCGACAGCGGAAGATCGTACACTATTTTTGCCCTGTTTTCATCAAGGTATTCTGTCGATACATATTGCCCCCTTCTCGATTCGGAAAGCTCCAGGATGTTCCCGATGCGCTCTTTCGGTGTAATTATAAACGCCCTGACATACGGTTCTTTCGCCTCGTCAACGTCCGCAAGGACGGGGAGTTTCAACGGGTTATCTATATCTACAAGTTCGCCGTTTTTCATCTTTATCTTATATATGACGCTCGGGGTCGTGACAACGAGATTTAAGTCGAATTCCCGCTCGAGCCTTTCCTGGACGATCTCCATGTGTAAAAGGCCGAGGAAGCCGCACCGGAACCCCATCCCCAAAGATACGGATTTTTCCGGTTCATATAATAATGAGGCATCGGAGAGCCTCAGCTTTTCAATAGCCTCTTTAAGCGCCTGAAAATCGGCGGAATTTGCCGGATATATCCCGCTGAAGACCATGGGCTGGACTTTTTTGTAGCCCGCAAGCGGCGCCTGGGCAGGCAACTCGGCATCAGTGACCGTATCGCCTATGGAAATTTCGCGCGCGTCCCTGATATTACAGGTTATGTAGCCGACTTCTCCGCAGGAAAGCTCTTCAATCTGTTCCTGAGCGGGGTTAAATATCCCGACTTCCTGTACCTCATAGAAACTCTTGCTTGACATCATCTGTATCTTCATGCCTTTTCGGATCTTTCCGTTCATAAGCCGTAAAAGTATGACGACGCCTTTGTACGCATCGAATCTTGAATCGAATATCAGGGCCTGGAGGGGATTTGTGACCTCGCCGCTCGGCGCGGGAACCATCTTCACGATTGCCTCGAGTATTTCAGCCGTCCCTATCCCCTGTTTCGCGCTCGCAAGTATAATATCAAGGTTATCAAGCCCCAATATGCCCGATATCTCATGTCGGACCCTGTCTATCTGGGCATTGGCGAGATCGATCTTGTTTATGACAGGAATGATAACGAGGTTGTGCTCCATGGCAAGGTACAGGTTTGCGACTGTTTGCGCCTCGACGCCCTGGACGGCATCGACTACAAGTAGAGCGCCTTCGCAGGCGCCGATAGACTTAGAAACCTCGTAGGTAAAATCGACGTGCCCCGGCGTATCTATAAGGTTCAGCACATAAGTATTGCCGTCGTTCGATTTATAGTTTATCCTGACGGCGCTGGCCTTGATGGTGATGCCGCGCTCTCTTTCAAGATCCATGTCATCAAGGATCTGATCATGGAAATTGCGTTCGCTTATTGTGCCGGTGAATTGGAGAATCCTGTCGGCGAGCGTTGATTTTCCATGATCTATGTGCGCGATTATCGAAAAGTTCCGTATCAGTGACTTGTCCATAGTTTAGTCGAAAAACTCAGGTTTCGTTATCGGTAGTCCGTCCCTCGATTTCCTCTCATATCTTATACGCTAAATCTTTGCCGAACTTAAGAATCGCCAGAGCCCTCTTCTCGCTCGAGGCCTCCGAGTATATCCTCAAAATCGGTTCGGTCCCGGAGAGCCTCATCATAAGCCATGACGAATCCTCGCAGATAAACTTATACCCGTCGGCAGTCCTGACGCCGATGACCTTCTTGCCCAAAATATCTTCAGGCGGGTCTGTCTTCAAAAGCTCCATGAGTTTCTGCTTCTTATCATCCGGATATTTTACGTCGAGCCTTCTATATTCATATGTGCCGTATTCCTTATCTATGGATTTGAGTATTGCCATTATCTTCTTCTTTCTCGCAGCCATCATCTCCAGGATGAGCAGCCCTGAAAGGATGCCGTCCCTTTCAGGTATAGAATTTTTGAACGCCACGCCGCCCGTCTCTTCGCCGCCTATAAGGATGTCTTCTTTCAGCATAAGATCGCATATATATTTGAAACCGACCTGCGTCTCGTATGTTTTGAGGCCGTATTTTTTGCATATTTTATCTATGAGGAACGTCCCGCAAAGAGTCTGGACAACGCCGCCCCTCATCTTCCTATCCTCTAAGAGATGCAGGAAAAGAAGCGTCATAACCTTATGTCCTGTCAGAAGCTTGCCGTTGGGAAGCGCTATCCCCAGCCTGTCCGCGTCGCCATCGGTGGCTATCCCGATATCGTATTTATATTTTCTGACCTTATCCGCGAGCTCCTTTAAGTTCGGCATTATAGGCTCGGGATTTATGCCGCCAAAACCCGGATTATTCTCGTTATGTATCGTGTCTATCTTACACCTGCCTCCTTTTAAAATTTGAGCGATATAATCGCCCCCTGTCCCGTACATCGAATCGACCAGGACTTTGAGACGGGCTCTCTTAAGCAATTTTATATCCGCGTATCTCTTTATAAACGCGATATGCGGAGGCACTATATTCTCAATTTCTATCGCGCCTTTTGATTTCAATTCACCCAGGGGCAAATACCGCGCGGGGTTCTTCCCTAAATACGATTCGAATCTGGCTGTTATATCAGGGCCTGCCGAGCCTCCGTAATAGGCCTTGAATTTTATTCCGTTATATGCCGCGGGGTTGTGGCTTGCGGTTATCATCACGCCGCCGATAAGCCCTCTATCCTTTATGGTGAAACTCACCGACGGGGTCGGTGTAGGCCTGTCGGCAAGGATCGTCTTAATGCCGTTTGAGGCAAGCACGCAACTGACGAGCTCCGCGTACTTACCCGAAAGAAATCTTGTGTCGTAGCCGACAACGGCTTTATCATCTCTCACTTTTATAGCCCGGCCGTCATTATTTATATAATCCGCGATGGCCTGCGCCGCCTTCTTGACATTATCAAACGTGAAGTCCTCGCTTATCACTGCCCTCCAGCCATCGGTACCGAATTTTATGCCCATTTAACTTCCTCCCTCAATTTAGACCAGAGACCGTAGACCAGAGACCGTAGACCTTATAGGTCTGTGGTCTTTGGTCTGTGGTCTACGGTCTGACATGCTTATCCTCTCAGCCGCCTTATGGCTTCCGCGTAATTTTTACTGCCGAACACCGAGGTGCCGGCAACAAGAATGTTCGCGCCGCTTTTAACCGCTTCAGGAGCGTTTGCCTCATTTATCCCGCCATCGACTTGAATATCCTTCTTAAAAATTTTGCGCAACTCCTCGATTTTGGGCAGGCAATCGAGCATGAACTCCTGGCCTCCGAAACCCGGCTCTACCGTCATTACGAGCGCCATGTCAACCATCGCGAGTACCGGAGCTATTCTTTTGCAATCCGTCTTTGGCCTTATCGATACCCCGACTTTCTTTTTAAAATATCTTATCAATTTAATCATCTCTTTCGGATCATCCTCGGCCTCTATGTGGAAAGTTATTATATCGCTGCCTGCCCTGATAAAACTCTCCACATATTTTTCCGGGTTTGCGATCATGAGGTGAACGTCGATCGGAAGCCTCGTTACCGGCCTTATCGATTTTACGACGCACACTCCCATTGTAATATTGTCAACGAAATGGCCATCCATTACATCGCAGTGTATCCAGTCGGCGCCGGCCTTTTCGACGGCCTTTATCTCCTCGCCTAATTTTGAAAAGTCAGCCGATAATATGCTCGGCGCAATCAGGACTCTTGACATCTTCTTCCCCCTTCAAAAGCTAAAATATTTTGTGTCACCCTCGCTGCGACATCATAGCGTAAACCCTGCCTATATCCTCGAGCGTTATGACACCTGCCACTTTGCCATCCCTCATTACCGGCAATGCCCTAATGCCTTTGTCATTCATTATGTTCTGCGCTTTCAATATCGCGTCGGTTGAGTTGACTTTCGGAAAACTTGTCCGCATTACATCCTTGACCGGCCGATCCATGCCGAAAGAGTGAATGCCGGCCATTATATCCTGCCTGGTGGCGAAACCGCAAAAAAAGCCGTTCTCGACTACCGGAAAATCCTCCTGGTGTGAATGAAACATCAGCTCGAGGACCTTCGAAAGCGCTGTGCCTTTGTCCAGGGTTATAAAGTCGCGAGGCAGTATATCGCGAACCATGAATTTTTTCAAGTTTTCTTTTACGTCTTGCTGCAGTTCTTCGCCGGACGCCGCAGTGTATATGAACACGGCTATTATTATCAGCATAATGTTAAACCTGACGATCCCGAAGTAAGCGAATATGAGCGAAAAGACATGCCCGAAGATTACGGCAATCTTGGTGGCCTTCCGGTAACCCATCTTTATCGCGAGCAGGGCCCGCAGGATCCTCCCGCCATCCATCGGAAAAGCCGGCAAAAGATTGAAGGCCGCGAGCATAAGATTAAGCCAGTAGACGTAGGCCAGCGTAGACGGCCATGTCAGGGTGGACGGGTTAAAAAACGCTTCGGTCCCAAGGAGCGCCTTGAGCGGAAAAAAGAACACGACTATGATGCCCAGGTTAGATAATGGCCCGGCGACGGAGATCGCGAGTTCCTGCATCGGCCTTTCCGGTATTTTCGCCATCGACGCAAGCCCTCCTATCGGAAAGAGCGTTATCTCGCGCGTCTTTATCCCGAAACGCATTGCCACAAGGCTATGGCACAGCTCATGAAGCGTAACGAAGAAGAAGACCGCGATAACCAACGCAAGCCATTTAATCCCTCCTGTCACCGCGAACAGAAGCAGCAGGAAAAAAGTCATGTGTATGTTTATCGATATGCCTAATATCCTGAACAGCCTTATTGAGCCTCTCATTTTATATGGAGCGCTTCCTTTAACAAATTTTGCTCTTTTGTCGGCCCGATTACAGCGAGATTCAAATTCTTATCAGTAAATACGCCTTTTGAGGCCCTCATCAGGCCTTCCGGCGTAACCGCCTCTATCTCCTTCAGTATCTTTTGGACGCTAAAATCTTTTTCATTGGCTATTATCTTCTCGCCAAGCCAGAGCATGTTGCTCATCGTATCCTCAAGCGCGAATAGAAGCTGGCCCCTGTAGTATTCTTTCGCGCGGGCCAGTTCCTCCGCGCCGATTGGCTCCTCTTTCATCCGCCTAAGCTCGCTCAAAATCACCCGAACGGCCTTGATAAGCTTCTTGTCGTCGACACCCGCGCTTATGACTAGCGCGCCGCAGTCCTCGTACCGCCGCACGCTCGAGGAAATCTCATAACAGAGCGCCATCTCATCTCTCACGATGTGAAACAACCTCGAAGACATATTCGCCCCCAGAATAATATTGATAAGGCTCATCACATGCCTGTCAGGGCTGAACCTGTCAGGCGCATGGAGCCCGAGCGCAACGTGGGTCTGTTCGGTGTCCTTCGAACTCACATTAAGCGAGGGCGCGGCCTGGGCGATTTCCACTCCTTTAAATTTCACAACTGCCCCGGGCACGGCCGAAGAAAAGAATTTTCCGGACAGGCGCACGATATCTTCTTCCAGGACATTACCCGCGCCTATCAAAAGCATATTCCCCGGATTGTAGTATTCATCCTTATATGAAACGATCTCATCCCTTTTAATTGACTTGACCGACTCGACGGTCCCGGCAAGCGGCATGCCGAGCGGTTGTCCGGGCCACATCATCTCGGCAAGTATCTCGTGGACATAATGAGACGGTATATCCTTATACATGTTAATCTCTTCGGCTATGACTGCTTTCTCTTTCAGAACCTCCGCTTCATCAAGCCTCGGGTTAAAGACCATATCGCTCAAAATATCTATGCCAAGCTCAACATCCTTTGCCAGGACCTTTATGAGATAGCAGGTGTGCTCCTCTGACGTAAAACCGTTGAAGCTCCCGCCGCGTCCTTCTATCTCCTGTTTTATAGTCATCATGTCACGCCTTTTTGTGCCTTTGAACAGGAGGTGCTCCAGGAGGTGGCTTATGCCGTTATTCTTCGCGTTTTCGTACCTTCCGCCGGCATTTATCCATACCCCGACCGCAACCGATTCCATATACGCCATCGTCTCGAAGGCAACCTTCATGCCGTTATCGAGCAAATTCAACTTATGCATACTCATCCTTTCTTCCGCGAATCGAGATAGCTCTGCAGTATGATCTGGGCTGCCATCCTATCCATAACCTTCTTCCTCTTCGCGCGGCTTATATCGGCTTCGAGAAGCACCCTCTCGGCCTGCATGCTGGTAAGGCGCTCGTCCCACATCTTCGCCGCAATGGTTGTGGCCTTTAAGAGGCTGTCCGCAAACTCCACAATCTCTTTGGTCTTGGCGCTGTAGCTGCCGTTCATGTTAAGTGGCAGGCCGATCACCACCTCATACACGCCTCTTTCCTTAATTATATTATTTATCGCCTCAAGGTCATCTTTCAGCCTTCCCCTCTCGAGGGTATCCAGGCCTTGCGCGGTCAGCATCAGCTCATCGGAGAGCGCGATCCCGATCCGCTTCGTCCCGACATCAAGCCCCATTATCCTCAAATCGTTTCCCTCCATATCAAATTCTTACGTGTCCTGGCTACCTAAACCTAAAACTCCGGCTATGGTTCGCACAAGTATGCTAAAGAGCTTACAGGGAAAATGTTCCCCTCACCATATTAGCCAGGTCGGTCTTTTGCGAAGGAGAAAAACGGGAACCTGCGGAACTCGGGCCCATGGAAGGGCCCTCACCCCGCTGTTTAAGTTTGCTTCGCAAACTTAAACAGCGGGGCCGCCGGCCCTTTGTATACTCAAATCACTATTTACTATTGCGGACATCCTCGGTTCTTTTATTATCAAAAAATTGTTAACAATAACCGTTTTTCTCCTTCACAAAAGGCCTAACATTTTCATTGTGCTCACCATAACCGGAGTTTTAGGTTTACAACCCTTTCTATTCAAAGAAATTTTTCTGCTTCCGGCGAATGGCCATGCGGCCATGGGGGTTGAGCCGTATAAATTTTGTTTACGATGCTCTACCCCAAACCTCTTATGACCGTTATATTCATAGCGCCGGTAAAGCCTAAAATAACTATACCAAAAGGATTTATTCCTTGAAAACAAAATTAGGCGAAGCCCCCTGGCCGCATGGCCAAGAGTGGCTTAGCGCCGATCAATCTGCCCTATCGGGTTGGGATGAAAAATTTCCACCTCTTACAATCTCATCGCGCGCAGTCTTTCCAGGATAGCCATGCTCAATGGTTTCTTCGGCGCGTTTTTCCCGGGCGTTGATTTTTCCAATCCTTTCAGCTCCCCCTCCAGCACTTCCCTTAAGCTGTTCGGATCGCCAATATCCTGCCAGCCGTAACGGCCTTTAACGCAATATATCGCGTCGGCCTTTTCCATTACCGCATAATCTATGGATATATCCGGCAGCTTTTTGTACAGTGTATTCATGCGGATCTCGCCGGCATGTTTTACGGCATATGATATAGCCGGCTCAAATATATCGATTGCTTTCAATATTAAACTTGCCTTAAATATAAAGATGCCGGCATTCCACATATAACGGCCAGCTTTTAAGAAATCCCTGGCCGTCTTCAGGTCGGGTTTTTCAACAAACCTATCTACCTCGTAAATATTTTTAACATCGGCCCTTACGCTTATAGGCTTCAGCTTTATATAGCCGAATCCGGTTGCCGGAAAACGCGGCTTTATGCCAACGACGACAAAAGGGCCTTTCCGCCAATGCCTCCTTACAAAATCAACCCCTGTCAGAAGAGAGCTTATGAACGAATTATCGCCGGATATATAATGATCGGACGACAACACCATCATAACGGCATCCGCAGATCTCTTTTTAATCGCTGAGGCGGCAAGCGCGATCGCGGGGGCCGTGTTTCGCGACAGGGGCTCCAGGATAAGATTTCCTCTAGCAATATCGGGGAAATCTATTTTTACAAGATTCGCGTGTCTTTTGTTGGCGACTACTACGATATGGTCTTTTGGAATGAATTTTTTGACCCTGTCGAGAGTCTTCTTAAACATCGTCTCGTCGCGTTTCGTAATCGGAAGGAATGCCTTTGGCCTGGCGGCTGTAGAAATAGGCGCGAGGCGCTTGCCCTTTCCTCCAACGAGAATCACGGCATACGCTTTATCTGTATGGCGTTTAGACATTATGAATTGCCCTTGCTAAAGACCGCGCGAATCTAAAGACCCGCTCTTCGGCGTTCTTCTTTTCGCCTATAATCTTAACTATAGCGCTTCCAATGATCACGCCATCCGCCGCTTTCGCGACAGACGCCGCTTGACGAGCGTTCGCAATGCCAAAACCTACTGCCACAGGCTTACCGGTTAACCTTTTTACGCGCCTCACATTCGATATGACTTCTTTGGGAAGCTTCGTTCTGGCTCCGGTCACTCCGGTCAAAGAGACATAATATATAAACCCTTTCGACCTCTTCGCGATCTGTCTTATCCTGGCTATGGTTGAGGTCGGGGCAACCAGGAAGATTGCCGCGATACCGCTTTGTTTCGCGAGTTTTACCATTTCATCCGACTCTTCATACGGAAGGTCGGGGACTATCACGCCATCGACGCCGCAGGCCTTGCACTTCCTGAAAAAATTCTCGACGCCGTATTTCAACACCGGATTATAGTATGTCATAAATACTAGCGGTATCGCGGTCTTCTTCCTGATCTGTGAGACCATCACGAATACCCGCTTTAAGGTAG
This sequence comes from Candidatus Omnitrophota bacterium, assembly GCA_030691985.1. Taxonomy (GTDB): domain Bacteria; phylum Omnitrophota; class Gorgyraeia; order 2-01-FULL-45-10; family 2-01-FULL-45-10; genus JAUYDB01. The sequence goes on from JAUYDB010000179.1 coordinate 11,081, forward strand.
CTTTCTTCTCGAGCGCCCTGCGTGAGGCCGCCTGAATGGTCGGGCCATCCGCCAGGGGATCAGAGAAAGGTATGCCCAGCTCTATAATATCCGCCCCTGAGCGCTCGAGCGCAAACGCCATTTTTTTCGTCATGGCAAAATTCGGATCGCCGGCGGTAATGTAGGCGATGAAGGCCTTCTTCTTCTGTCTCTTCAGTTCCTCAAATTTTCTGTCGATTCGGTTCATTGCTGACTTCCTTTAGCATAACAGGATAATTCAATATAAGTTCCTTGTCCAAAAGCACCTCAACCCAGTACTTTCCCGGTTCAGGGAATACGAGGTTATTGAATCTTGAGACGAGCGTGTGGTGCCTGTCAATGTCGCCGAGTTCGAAAGCCTGGTCGTCGGTCTCGAATATGACAGATTTATCCTTAGGGTTGATGATCTGTATCCTCTGTGTAAACGCGCCTTCGCCCTTGCACCACCTGTTCACGACAAAAAGCGCCGCATGTGTCACCGGAAACGACCGCGCGTTTATCGCCTCGAAAAGCCCGATAAGTATAAACTTCCCGTTATCCTCACGCCTGACATCATCGCAAAGCACCGAGAACTGCAAGTTTGGTTTTATCTTCATATCGCTCCTTTAAGCAGCACAAAAAATCCAAAATCGATAGTTTTTAGCGTTTAGCGTATAGCGGATAGGAAAAAAACTATACGCTAAACGCTATCCGCTATACGCTAAACTTGTTGATCGACTTCACTCTACGCCGCGGACGATGTCGATATCTTTATCGCCTCTGCCCGATAGGCAGAC
>JAUYDB010000207.1 GCA_030691985.1 Candidatus Omnitrophota bacterium
CCAATTCGATCCTGATAAAGTTAAATCAGATAGGGACGCTCACGGAGACTCTTGACGCGATAGATCTCGCAAGGGCAAACGGCTACACGGCGGTGGTATCTCACCGTTCAGGCGAGACGGAAGACACCACGATCGCGCACCTTGTGGTCGCTATGAACACAGGCCAGATCAAAACCGGCTCTGTCTGCAGAACCGACAGGATCTGCAAATACAACGAACTTCTTAGGATAGAGGAGGGGCTCGGTAAAAAGGCCGTGTACGGCAGATGGCGAAGGTAAAGGCTCTTAAATTATATATTGCCATCGGAGTACTCCTTCTCGTATTCATTCCGCCTTTCGCGAAGTTTCAGGAGCTATGTTATAAGCGCAGGAAGCTGGAGGACAGGCTCATCTCCCTGCGTTCAGAGAATAAAAAGCTCGCGAATGAGAAGAGGAGGCTCGAAACGGATATAGCGTATATCGAGAAGAAGGTCCGCGACAGGATAGGTGTTGTACGAAAAGGGGAAATTGTATTAAAGGAAGAAGCGCCTAAAAGAAGATAAAATTATATTCGCGAGAACAATTTTTTTAAAAATCCGGCCACCGATACAAAAAGACAATAAGATATAATCCACATTACCCTCTCCTGGTATCTGTGAGAAGGTGTTGTCACAAACCCGAAAACAAGGGCATTAATAAAAACAAATAATAATGAGGAAAAGAGCAGTAAGAGATATGATATTTTTCTTTTATATATGAAGATACATGCCGAGAAACATACCAGAATCAAAATCGCGAGCTGAAATTTCAGGGTATTAGAAGGCGCCAGCGTAGACCTGGAAGGGAATCCCCGCATCCTCCTGCTATTGATGAAAGAAGAGAAATCATTTGGATATTTATATCTTATGGTTTGATATACCCCCAGTTTGATAGAGGGGTCGGTCTCTACTTTCCCGAGCTCATTAATCATTAACAATTGTCTGAAAGTAGCTCTTATGCATAATTTTAATATATCCGGAAAGAAAGTTTTGACAGAATAGAAGACTATTTCATTCTGCTCCCTTTGATTTTCGAAACCACCTGTCTTATGTATGGGGGAAGAGGGGCTCCATAAAAACAAAGACTCCTTTTTGCCTATAGCCTCTTTTATCTCTTTCTGATATTGGCATAGCTTCCATTTTTTTACAGGGCAATAGGCCTCCAGCGTTTTTGAGGCTATGCCGCTATAAATAAATTTGTATAGGGTAAAATTCGCCGAATTTTGGTAAGATAATCTGAAGCCGCCCCCGTAACCGAAATTTAAAAAACCGATAGAGACCAGGATCAGGATCGTGAGGGAAGACAGTTTTTTGATATTATCCCAGATGGCAGGCGGAATAATATGCCTGTATATTAAACCCGAAAAAAACAAGATAGAAAAATATAGGATGGCTATTAAGACATGGGATGGGTGGCTGAATAGAGATAGCATGATTGATAACGAAGCGGCGATTTTATCGATTTTTAAATCCGACAATAAAAAAAGCGTTGACGAGAGAAATAATAATCCCGCGAATAAATCAGTCATAAGCCAGCTGGTATATTTAGGGAGAGAGGTCATCGCGCACATTAATATTAAAATCGCGAACGGTATCAGCCTCTTAAATTTGTTTTCACAGATGGCCGCGTCGGTGTTTCTCATGACAAGGAAGCTTGTTAAAAACGATTGCGCGAATATGGTTATCCATAAAGACCAGTTGAGGCTTGTAGCGAGAATAAAGAAGGTGTATCCTATGGGGCGTATGGCGGGCCTTCGCGCCAATATATAATAAGCCGAATCCTTGAATAACAGCGGATATCCGTTAAGGATCGCGGGCCACATCAATATGAACGCGCCGGCCAATGTAATAAATAAGAATGAGATATAAGTATATTTTTTTCGGCTTTCCAAGAATTGAGATATTGACAACTTTATCTGTTTCGAAAGCCAGGCCAGCATGATTATAAACCAGCTTGTGAACCACGAAAAGGCGGGGATAAATTTTGACGATATTGCGTCCATCTTGACTTTAAGAGCCGCTGCCGACGGTATGTCTATAAGCGGCTTCCTTGAATTATATATCAGCTCCGCAGCATTATGGCCGAACTGCTGATATAATAACCACCCCAACGCGACGAAGAGAATAAATAACAATGGTAAGGTGACAAGTAAGATGCGGAATTTATCCGGAATTTTCATGAGAGGTTTTATCGAAGGTCCCATATGAGCTATTACAAAAACTCCTTTAGTTTGCCGATAATACCACAAGGAGCGGCTTTTTCAATTATACAGATATTTTTGCCTATTGTCTAACCGTTTTTATTTATATGTAAATGGGATAAGATACGATAGAGGAAGAGGAGAGTAACGCGCTTTTTTTTAAAAATAAGCGGCTAAATAAAGGATTGAATTCATTTAAGGAAAATTTTAATACCTATTTTCTACTCTATAGCAAAATTGGTAGCGGGGATCCGATTCGAACGGACGACCTTTGGGTTATGAGCCCAACGAGCTACCAGGCTGCTCCACCCCGCAATGTGTCATTATTATACCAAATGAAAAAAGAATTGCAACTATTTATTAATATGAATAATTTTAGCCGGCGGGAAACCGTTGAAGTATGTTGAGGAGGCAGTCGAATATGCCCCGATATTCTCGGCGTAGAGGAGATCGCCGATCTTGAGATCCGGCAGTTCCTCGGCCACTGAAATCGTATCAAACGCGTCGCACGTAGGCCCGAATACTGCCGATACCTTCTTCTCTCCGTCTTCGAAAGCCTTAAGATGATACTGACAGTGGTCAAATACTATCCCTGAGAATGTATGGTAGACGCCGTCGTCCAGGTAGTAGCATGTCTTACCGTCACGGACAGCTTTTCCTATAATTTTCGTTACAAGGACCGCGGCATTCGCGACCATGAACCTTCCGGGCTCGGCCAATATCTCCATATCCTTCGGGAAGAGCCTTTCGATCTCGGTGTTCAGCATCCCGGCGAGTTTTTTAAAGGGCTTTACCCTGCTATGGTACTTCACCGGGAATCCGCCGCCTATATCGACGATCTTAATCTTATAGCCCCTGAGCCACGCTTCTTTTAATATGGAGGCGGAAAGCTGAAGCGCCTGCATATAATTTTCGAAGTTGTTGCACTGGCTTCCGACATGGAAGCTTAAACCCTCCACCACAAGGCCCGCGTTGAACGCCTCCGCTATCAGGTCCACCGCTTCGCCCGGGTGCGCGCCGAACTTGGACGAAAGTTCCACCATGGAGCCGGTATTTGGCACCCTTATCCTCAAGACAAGTCCTGCGTGCGGGCAGTGGGCCTTGATCTTTTTCAATTCTTCGATATTGTCGTAAGTCACCAGCGGCTTGTATTGATCCAGCGCCTGCAGGGTCTCAATCCTTTTAATCGTATTGGCGTAGATGATCTTGTCCCATATAAAATCCTGCCGTTTCTTTTGCGGCAGGTTCTTTATATTATCATGGACGATCATAAACTCCGGAAATGACGCGACGTCAAAGCTGGCGCCTGTCTTATACAGCGTCTTAACAATCTCTGGATTCGAGTTCGCTTTTACGGCATAATACGCCTGCACCCGGGGAAGGCTTTCGGTAAACTCTTTGTGATTTTCCCTGATTTTTTTATGATCAATGATAAATACGGGCGTGCCGTGTTTTTTAGCGATCCTTTTCAGGCCGGCCAGCCATTTTTTGGGTCTCTTCTGCATTTTTTTGCCTCGCTATAGCTGTGTTAGCTTTCAGCTATCAGCTTTTTTTGCTGAAGGCTGAAGGCTGAGAGCTGAAAGCTAAACGTAAGTTTTCGACCGTCTTCTCAATCCCTGAACATAAAATTCTGGAAGCACCAGAGATTTTTTGTATCCAGATACGCGTTCGGATTTTCCTTGAAGAATACCTGATAATTCTTTGCCGGCGTCCAATCGGACGGCTCCGAGAGAAAGCTGCCGAGATATGGTTTCGCTATGTTCAAAATATGTTCGTGCGGAAGGTCGTCCGGCAGGCATATGCCCTTGCGCTGGTTTTCTATTCCCCACATCGTCGCGGATACTACGCCTATCGCGACCTGCATCGTGGTGGCATTCTGGTGCGGCGCCAGTTTTCGAGACTCTTCGATGCCGAGGACGCTTCCCGTCCACCAGGAGTTATATTTATGTCCCATGATGAGCGCGCCCAGTATGTCATCGCCGCTCGTTATCTCATCGCTCATTATGCGGAGTTTCGGCTGGAGTTCATAGCTTCGGCAGCGTAGTTCGTGCAGCGAAGAGAGCGTCTCATGACAGGGCATGTACGCGTAGTGCACGGTCGGCCTGTAGACAGCTTTCGCGCCTTTCCATACTGTAAGCCTGTCCGATATGCCGAACGCCTCACCGTGTCTTATGACCATGCCCACTATCTCCTGGTAAGGTATCCATGACCTGACCCACGTGTTCATCCCCATCCGGGCGAGGAAGATCTGATTTCCCGGCCCGTATTCAGGAAGATGCGCGAGCTTCGGCAGGTCTTTCTCATGCGTTCCCCAGCCCATCTCGGCTGGCGATATGCCTTCCTCTCGCAACCCCTCGACCGACCAGGTGCCGACGAACTCGTCGACCGCCTTCGGCCTATTAGTGACTTGCGTATCGCGCTCGCTGCAGTGTATTACCTTGATGCCGAGCTCCATGGCGAGGTTGGGAAAATCCTTGTTATGGATGAGCCGCTCGAGGAGAGGCCTCTTTGTCCTGGCCGTGGTTTTATCGCGAAGGGCCTTGTGCGCGATGTCGATGATCCCCTGCTTTGTGAAATGCGATATCAGGCCCGGATTCGCGCCGTGGTCGACGACGGCAGTCGTCGAGGAACGCTCCCATTTGGAAACGAGGCCGCGCAGCTTCATCTGCCTGAAGTAGAGGGATTTCTGGAATGGTGTTTTATTGTGTATGTCGGCGTACGGGTCCCAGACCTCGACGGAGGTGTTGACATAGAGGACCCTGTTGTCATGGCACCAGTAAAGGATATCGCCGCAGTCAATATTCCAGGCGAGGTCTATTATGAGCCCGCCGGCCGAGACGTGTTTGGCGAGCTCTTTGGCCATGTTGATGGGCGTTATCCGCTCCTGGTAATATTTTATCCCTTTATCGGTCCATTTTTTCAACGCCTTGCGCTTGTCGACGAAATC
>JAUYDB010000234.1 GCA_030691985.1 Candidatus Omnitrophota bacterium
TTCAGAAAACACGGAGGCTTCAAATTTGGCCAATTATAAGGTGACGCTCATACCCGGTGACGGAATAGGGCCTGAGCTTGTCGAGGCTGCGAGACGATGTGTCGATGCGCTCGATGTCGGCATAGAATGGGAAGTCATGGAGGCGGGCGCCGGCGCGATAGAGAAACATAAGACGCCTCTTCCTGCGCATATTCTCGAGTCAATCAGGCGCAATAAATTGGCGTTGAAGGGGCCGATAACCACGCCGGTAGGGGCCGGTTTCAGGAGCGTAAACGTGGAGATCAGAAAGAGCCTCGATCTATACGCCTGCCTGAGGCCGTGTAAAAGTTATAAAGGGGTCAGGTCGAGATATGAAAATATAGATCTGGTAATAGTGCGGGAGAATACCGAGGATCTTTATGCGGGCATTGAGTTTGAAAAGGGCACAAGCGATGTGAAACGCCTGATCCGGCTTATTGAGGAGATGAGCAAAAAGAGGATAAGGGGCGGTTCGGGCATAAGCATTAAACCGATATCTGCCGAAGGCACAAAAAGGATTGTAAAGTTCGCTTTCGAATATGCCGTGAAGAACAGCAGAAAGAAGGTTACGGCGGTCCATAAAGCGAACATAATGAAATATACCGACGGCCTGTTTCTGGAGGTCGCAAGGGAAGTTGCCAGGTCCTATGAAGGCAAGATCGTTTTTGAGGACAGGATCGTTGACAACATGTGCATGCAGCTCGTGCAGAAGCCCGAAGATTATGACGTGCTGGTGCTGCCAAATCTCTATGGCGACATAATATCAGACCTTGCGGCCGGACTTATTGGCGGCCTGGGTGTGGCGCCTGGCGCGAACATCGGAGATGACATAGCGGTATTCGAGCCAACCCATGGAAGCGCCCCTAAATACAGAGGCATGAACAAGACAAATCCCACAGCCGTCATCCTGTCAGCCGTCATGATGTTAAAACACCTGGGAGAGGATCGTCAGGCAAAGAGGCTTGAAGGCGCTGTATGTTCGGTGATTTCCGAAGGCATATTCGTTACCTATGACTTCAAAAAAGACCGTGATGACAAGAGCGCTGTGGGGACAAGCCAGATGGCCGATGCCATTATAGAAAAGATCGGAAAGGGAGGATAGGTGGCGCTGAAAGTCTCGATAATAGGCGCAGGCGCGGTCGGCGCTACTCTTGCTCAGAGGGTTTTGGAGAGCGGGATTGCCGATGTCGTGCTCTTGGATATAGCGAAGAATCTGGCTTGCGGGAAATCTCTCGATCTAATGGATGCTGCGCCAATCGCGGGGCATGAGCGGCATATTACGGGCACCGATGATTATAGAGACATAAAGGATTCCAGCATCGTTGTTATAACGGCAGGATTTACGAGAAAGCCCGGCATGGCTCGGGAGGATTTAATTGCTGAGAATGCCAGGATAGTGAGGGCAGTGGCGGTAAACATCAAGGCCTACTCGCCCGGCGCGATCACGATAGTCGTAACGAATCCGCTTGATGTGATGACCTACCTTGCGCATAAGGTGATCGGATCTACGCGCGAAAAAGTCTTCGGAATGGCGGGGATATTGGACGGCTCGCGTTTTATCCAGCTTGTATCCGATGAATTGAAGGTCTCGAGGTCTTCGATCGCTACCTACATGCTCGGCAGTCATGGCGATACTATGGTTCCCGTACTTTCGCAGACCCGTGTCTCAGGTAAGCCCATAAAAGAGCTTATTCCCGAAGATAGGCTTGATGGTATTATAAAGCGCACATGCGGCCGGGGCGCGGAGATCGTGAATCTACTCGGAACGGGCAGCGCGTATTACTCGCCAAGCATCGCAATCTTTAAAATGATTGACGCGGTCCTTAATGATAGGCGGGAGGCGCTCGTCGTCTCATCATATCTCGAGGGGGAGTACGGCCTCAGGGATATATGCATAGGGGTCCCCTGCAGAATAGGGAAAAACGGCATCGAGGAGATAATCGAGTTAAATCTGTCGAGCGAAGAGAGGGAATCCTTCCGCAAGTCCGCGCAGACAATAAAGAGTTCGATAGAACTTTTATGAAAAGCTACGACCTCGCCATAATAGGTTCCGGGCCAGGCGGCTACGTGGCCGGCCTTTACGCATCCCGTAAAGCTTTGCGCGTATGCGTTATCGAAAAAGGCCTGATAGGCGGCACCTGCCTTAATAGAGGATGCATCCCGGCCAAATCGCTTTTAAATTCCGCATCGATACTTTCCGAAATAAAAGATGCGGCTATCCACGGTATAGAGGTGAGCTCTTACAGGGCTGATTTCGCCAAAGTGATTAGGCGCAAGGATGAAGTAGTGGCCAGGCTCAGGGCCGGTATCGAGACGCTATTCAAGGCCAACTCGATAGACCTGGTGCGCGGACATGCCTCAATATCGGATCCGTTCACAATAGCGGTCGACGGCTCTCAAAGCATAAACGCTAAAAACATAATAATCGCGAGCGGCTCCAGGCCAGCCGAGCTTCGCGGTATCGATATCGACGAGACCGATTGCCTGACAAGTGACGGAATCCTCGGTATAAATTCCGTTCCGAAAAGCCTGGTAATAATCGGCGGAGGCGTCATAGGCTGTGAGTTTGCCGGTCTATTCAATGTCTTCGGGTCTAAAGTAACGATAGTGGAATTTACTGACAGGCTGCTGCCGGGCCAGTCTCGAGAGGTCTCAAAAAAGCTTGAGCTTATTTTTAAAAAACGGGGGATAGGCGTCTTGACTTTGTCCAAGGCTGAAGCCGTGACAAGGGCAGGCGGGCTTAGCGTAAAAGTTTCCGCCCTGCGGGCGGAACAGGAAAGTGCCGCGGGCATGCCCGCGGAGCTTCACGCGGAGAAGGTAATGGTCTCTGTCGGCCGCAGGCCAAATAGCGAAGGGCTCGGGTTAGAAAGATTGGGGATAAAGGCCGAAAACGGCCATGTCATGGTCGACGAATACTTGCGGACGGAGATAAAAAATATTTACGCGATCGGTGACTGCGTCGCGGGCCCTTTATTAGCTCACAAGGCATCTTATGACGGAATTGCGGCCTGCGACAACATTTTAGGGGATTCAAGAAAAGTTGACTATTCAAACATACCGAATTGCATATGGACAGATCCTGAAATCGCGAGCGTAGGCCTGACTGAAGAGGAGGCCAGGGCAAAGCATCCTGATGCGCGGGTCGCGAAGTTTCCGTATCTGGCGTCAGGAAAGGCGTGTATCGAGGGCAAGACCGAGGGCTTCGTAAAGATTATCGGAAATTCAAAGGGGTCTATCCTTGGAGTTGAGATATTCGGCAAGGGCGCATGCGATCTGATCGGAGAAGCTGTCATGGCAAGGACTCAGGGCGTAACAATCGGGGAGTGGGCGCGCGTTGTCCATGGCCATCCTACGCTATCAGAAATACTGCAGGAAGCGGCGCATATATTTTGCGGCACAGCGATACACAGTATATAGAAATTTTTCAGCATTGGCCCTCTAGGCCATGAGGCCAGGGGGCCTTTCGCGACAGGACGGGTCCTGCCGCCCCCTCGCCTTTTGTTTTATAGGGGGCACCAACGCGCCCGAGACGAATCAATGAGGCGAGCGTGGACACGAGACGCCGAAAGCCCCCTATACGGCAAAAGGCTCGGGAGCGTCACCCGTCCCGAGGCAATATCCATGGCCTCATGGCCCTGTCGCCACAAGCCGAAAAGATTTTGGGAGAAGAGAAGAAGGGAAAATTTCATTTCACGAATGGCAGATATCGATCGTATACCCTTGAATGGCTATATGGCCATGGGGGTTGAGCCGTATAAATTTTGTTAAGGTTATAGCTACCACCAAATATTTATACGCCTTATATCCATAAGGATATAAATAACCTAAATAATAATATAGAACCTTAGCACGCTTGATAACAAAATTAGGCGAGGCCCCCTGGCCATATAGCCAAGAGCGGCTTGGTGCAGGTCAATTTGCCCTACTCGGGTTGGAATGAAAATTTTCTGTTGCGGTGCATGTCATAAAATGATAATTGATCTTGGGTTGATAGATTACGAGCGCGCTTATAGATTGCAGAAAGAACTTGTAGGCCGGCGAAAGATGGGCGGGGCTTGCGACAGTATTATATTTGCCGAGCACTATCCGGTATTTACTATTGGAAGGGCCGGTAAAAAGACGAGCCTAATTATCGATGAATCCGTTCTGGACAAGTATGGCATAAAGGTCCTCAATGTAGATAGAGGCGGAGATATAACGTTTCACGGGCCGGGCCAGCTTGTTATTTATCCGGTAGTTGATTTAACGGCGCATGGACGCGATCTCCATCGCTATTTGAGGCTCCTTGAAGAGGCGGCGATAAGGTCTTTGGCCGGATATTCGATCTCGGCCGATAGGATCGAGGGTAAGACGGGCGCGTGGGTATCTGGAAAGAAAATCGCTTCTATAGGGATTGCCGCGGCGGACTGGATAACTTATCATGGAATAAGCATTAACGTGAACGTTGACCTTCAATTCTTTTCCATGATACGCCCTTGCGGGATGGAAAATATAGAGATGACATCCATGGCGTGTATCTTGCGAAAAAATATCGATATTGATACAATGAAACGGAATGTTTTTTCAGAACTTAAAGCTTTATTAAATTTGAGGGAGGACCGTTTCGGATCCTTTTACCCTTATGAAAGATACCCCGCATTGGCTTAAGAAGCCCGTCAATAATAATCGCCGCATATGCGATATGAAATCGCTGTTTTCCCGATATAAGGTAAATACCGTATGCGAAGGGGCTTTATGCCCGAATCTCAACGAATGTTTTTCAAAAGGATTTGCCACCTTCCTGATATTGGGCGATGCGTGCACGCGGTCCTGCGGCTTCTGTTCGGTGAAAAAGGCCGATCCGGTATCCGTCGATCCGGCAGAGACTGAAAGGATAGCGGAGGTTGTCAGGCGGCTCGGGTTGAGACACGTCGTTATAACATCGGTCACTCGCGATGATTTGGCAGATGGCGGCGCCGGGCAATTCGTAAGGGTCATAAGCGTCCTTAAAGCATCCTCGCGGAAACCGGCCGTAGAGGCGCTCGTTCCGGATTTTAACGGCGAACACGCCTGCGTTAAAAAGATCGTCGGCGCCGGGCCGGACATATTCGGGCATAATATCGAAACGGTTCCCAGGTTATACCCAATCGCGCGGAGCGGCTCTATCTATGAGAGATCTCTTGATGTGCTTGGGCTGGCCAGGCGCGTATCATCGCGGATGGTCACAAAATCCGGTATCATGGTCGGGCTTGGCGAAACCGAAGAAGAACTGGTCCTGACAATGAAAGATTTGAGACAGGCCGGCTGCGATGTGTTGACAATAGGCCAGTATCTCAGGCCCGGCCCGGAAAATCTTCCGGTAGAAAGATTTGTGCGGCCGGAAGAATTTGAGAAATATAAGTCGATCGGCATAGAACTTGGTTTTAAATATGTCTCATCCGGCCCGTTCGTCAGGAGTTCGTATCTTGCCGAAGAGGCTTATCAGAAAATGAGGGAGGCTGAAAATGACAGATGTTATATTACCGCCATTGGCAGAGGGTATTGACAAGGCCAGTATTTCATACTGGCACCACAGCAGGGGGGATAGCGTGAAAGAAGGGGAAGATCTGGTCGAACTTGTAACAGATAAGGCGGCATTTAATATGCCTGCGCCGGTTTCAGGCGTTTTAAAAGAGATTCTCGCCAGTGAAGGCGACGAGATCAAAGTCGGACAGGTAATAGCTAAGATCGGGTGATCTATGCATAACAAAAAAGTATTGCTGCTATATATATCAGAACATTCAGGCCATCATTGCGCAAGCATCGCGATCGAGAATGCCCTGCGCGAAATGGATCCGGATGTCAGGACGCTTAACATAAATTCCTTTAATTACACAAACCCCATCCTTGAGAAGGTGATAAACAGGGCCTATATGGGCGTTGTCAGGCGGACGCCCGAGATTTGGGAATACCTTTACGACAATCCCAAGGTTCTCAAAAAGACTCAAGGGTTGCGTGATATGATACACAGATTCAACACCGGAAAACTAAAAGCCCTTTTGGATGAATTCAGGCCAAGCGCAATCGTATGCACCCAGGCCTTTCCATGCGGCATGGTGGCCGATTACAAGAGAAGTTCCAACCTGGATATTCCGCTTGTGGGTGTATTGACGGACTATGCGCCTCATTCGTACTGGATATACAACAACGTCGATAAATACATAGTGCCTTCTGAAGAGACCGGAAAAAAACTTGTCGAGAACGGGATAGACCCCTCCCGCGTCATGTCTTTCGGTATCCCGATAGACCTAAGGTTTCGGAGAGTTGCCGATAGTGTTAATATACGTAAGGAGCTTTCTCTTGATTCTAACGTACCGTGCGTCCTTATCATGGGAGGAACCCAGGGGCTCGGGCCGATAATAGATATAGTAAGGATACTGAACAGGTCAGACCTGAATCTACAGATCATTATAGCGGCCGGCACTAATAGAAAATTATACAAGGCCCTGAAGTCAAGGCATTTTAGAAAGAAAATCCTGGTGTTGCCCTACGCCGATAACGTCGACGAATTGATGCAGGCATCCGCCGTGATAATTACCAAACCTGGCGGAATAACCACCGCCGAGGCGCTCGCAAAGGGCCTGCCGATGCTGATAGTAAGCCCGCTTCCCGGCCAGGAGGCGATGAATACGAAATTTCTTTTACAGGAAGGCGTGGCCCTTAAGGCCGAAAGCCCATACGATACGCTTGTCATACTAAAAGAACTTTTGTATAACGAGAATAAACTGAGGATGATGAGGGACAGGGCCATCGCGCTGTCCAAACCGGACAGCGCGATAAACACAGCAAGGATGGTTCTTGAGATCGCAAAATGATGGCATATATTTTATACAAAATCGGTAAATTTGTCGCGCTCATCCTGCCTTTGAGGGTATCTTATGGGGTGGCTTGCGTCTTAGCCGATCTGTATTATTATGTTTCCCCGAAAGACAGAGCGGCTGTCGCGGCTAACCTGAAAATAATCTCAGCAGTTCCGCTTTCCGATAACGAAGCTAAAGAGGTTTGCCGGAAAGTCTTCAGGAATTTTGCTAAATATCTGGTTGAATTTTTTCGATTTTCGCTCGTAAACAAAGAGTTTATTAAAAAGTTTGTCAAGATAGAAGGTTTGTATAATGTCGACATGGCGCTCGCGAACAAAAAGGGCGCCATCATGTTATCCGCCCATATAGGGAACTGGGAGTTGGGAGGGCTTGTTCTATCGTCGATAAGACATCCGATGGGAGCGGTTGTGCTAACCCATCAAAATGAAAAGATTAATGATTTTTTTACGACGCAAAGATCGTTTCACAATATGAAGGTTATAGAGATCGGAATGCCGTTGCGGGAAGGTTTTAAGATTTTAAAGGCGAACGGGCTTTTAGCCCTTCTTGGCGACAGGGACTTCTCGAAAAACGGCCTCTATGTTGATTTCTTCGAGAAAAGAGCGCTTATCCCGAAAGGGCCGGCAGTCTTAAGCTATAGGACAGGCGCGGCTATAGTCCCAACCTTTATGATACGGGAGAAGGACGAGACTTTTAAATTCGTATTTGAATCACCTATATTTCCTGACACAGGCAAAGAGGAGAATTCCGCTGTCAGCGCGTTGACGCATGCGTATTCAGCCATTATAGAATCATACGTAAAAAGATATCCGGAGCAATGGTATGTATTCAGGAATGTTTGGGATAACAATGAAAAATTTGCGAGTCCTGATACCATCATATAATGAATCTAAGACCATCGGGGCCATTGTAAAAAGACTTAAGTCGCGCGGGTTCACGGTCTATGTGGTCGACGACGGTTCGACGGACGACACCGCATCGGTATCCGACAGAGAAGGCGCCATCGTAATCAAAAACAAGGCTAATCTGGGCAAGGGCGCAAGCCTCAGGCGGGGTTTTGAGCGTATCCTGAGAGACGGTTGCGATGCCGTCCTCATAATGGACGGAGACGATCAACACGATATAGCGGACATAACCCATCTTTTAAAAAAGATGCATGAAGGTCGCGGAGCGGACATCGTAGTCGGAAACAGGATGTTCGATACAATCGGGATGCCGCGCACCCGGATTGTTGTAAACTGGCTTCTGTCAGGGCTTATTTCTGGTATTACGGGTCAGTATGTGCCGGATACTCAGTGCGGATTCAGGCTGATAAAGAGAGAGGTTCTGGAAAAGGTCAAGCTTGAATCTTCAAATTTTGAGATAGAATCAGAGATGATTATCAAGGGCGCTAAAGCAGGTTTCAGGATAGATTCGGCGCCTGTCAAAACGGTTTATCGGAATGAAAAGAGCAGGATAAATCCGATAATCGATACGATCAGGTTTATAGCGTTAATGATTAAACTGAGTTTTAAGAAGTGAGCTACTCTCAGATGAAGCTGGATTTTGAATCGCAGCGCAACAGGATGGTCGATGAGCAGATGATTGGGCGCGGCATACGGAACGACAGGGTCCTTGGCGCTTTCAGGAAGGTGCCGCGGCACACGTTTGTTTCCGATGAATACCGCGCAAGCGCCTATGAAGATTTTCCTCTTCCGATAGGAAATGGCCAGACTATTTCGCAGCCGTTCATGGTTGCCCTGATGACCGAGTGTTTAGCCGTTAAAGAAGGCGCGAAAGTTCTAGAGATAGGGACCGGAAGCGGTTATCAGGCGGCAATACTTGCCGAGTTGGCCGGCGAGGTGTATTCCGTTGAGCGGATAGATGTTTTAGCTGACAGAGCGAAAGAAACATTGTCCGCTCTTGGCTACAAAAATTTCACAATAAAAGTCGGAGACGGGACATTGGGATGGCAGGAATTCTCACCTTATGACGGCATAGTCGTGACTGCAGGGGCGCCGAAAATACCCGAAAACCTTATCGGACAGCTTAAAGAGGGGGGCAGATTGGTAATCCCGGTAGGAGGTTCGTTTGGGCAGACCCTGGTCATAGCTGAAAGGGCTGGCGGTTCAGTTAAGACAAAAGAGGTCTGTGGCTGCGTATTCGTCCCGCTCATAGGGAAAGAGGGATGGGGCGATAGGGGAGTTAAGGACGTGTAAAGCGCAAAGTCGGAGTTTCGTCGTCCGTTGTCCGTTTATCGTAAAAATATGAAATACGGACTACGAATGACGGATGACGAGCGACGGATGACGAAACAGAATGCGAGGCAGTTTGTATGATAAGCGCTATTACTAACGCGTTGCAAGGTATATCCAAAGAATGGGTTACGATTATTATCGCGGCGCTTCCCGTAGCTGAGCTCAGGGGCGCCATACCGGTTGGTCTGATGATGGGCCTTTCTCCGGCAAAATCGTTTTTTCTATCAGTCCTCGGTAATTCGATTCCGATCATCCCGGTCCTATTTTTACTTGAGCCGGTTTCGAATCGACTCAGGCGTTTTAAGCTATGGCGCGCTTTTTTCGACTGGCTTTTCAAAATGACGATGAAGAAAGGCGACATTATTCAAAAATACGAGGCATTGGGATTAATGATATTCGTCGCGGTGCCCCTTCCGATGACCGGGGCGTGGAGTGGATGCATAGCGGCAAGCCTATTCAAGATAAAATTCAGATATGCCTTTCCGGCGATATTGTTAGGGGTGGCCATAGCCGGATTGATAGTGCTGGCCGTCTGCATGATCAGTAAAGACGCCTGCTATGCATTTCTCAAATGAGGCCTAAGTAGCTGATTGAAATTAATATGCGAAATGCTATCTATGTTTCGGCGGCAATCCATATGTCTGTTGTCGGGTTGTTATTTTCAGGCGATATTGACCTGGTCCAGCGGATAATTGAAGAGAAGAGCCCGATGGCGGTAGATTATTTTGTGTTGTCGGGCAGCTACCGGCAGAATGCCCTTGAGGCGTATAAATGCCGCCAAGGTATAACCACCACTTGCCTATATGCTACCCTCGGCTATCTCCAAGGCATGCCATCATACATATAGTTACTACCAAAACTAAAAATCCTCGATGGCGGCATTAGCCGAAAGGGCACCTGCCGATAGCTGCCTTATGCGAATCTACACAAAATATTTTACGCTTCCAAACCCTCACCTCATTTGAGAAATGCGTAGCAGGCGTCTTTACTGATCATGCAGACGGCCAGCACTATCAATCCGGCTATGGCCACCCCTAACAATATCGCC
>JAUYDB010000238.1 GCA_030691985.1 Candidatus Omnitrophota bacterium
CAAGCGACAGGATTAGCGTATAGCGTATAGCGTTTAGCGTATAGGAAAGTCATACGATTTACTAAACGCTATCCGCTAAACGCTATACGCTAAAAAGAAGGAGACGACAAAATGGCTAAAGATTTCTTGAATCTGATAGAATCGAAGTACCTGAAGAAGGATGTCTCAAAGTTCAATGTCGGCGATACGGTTGGTGTGCATCTTAAGATAGTCGAAGAGGGTAAGGCGCGCCTTCAGGTTTTCGAAGGGATAGTGATTGCCCGCGCAGGATCGGGGGTGCGCGAGACTTTCACCGTGCGGAAGATCTCATACGGGGAGGGTGTTGAGTTTGTATTTCCCCTGCATTCGCCGTCCATCGAAAATATAAAGGTGATTAAGAAGGGCGATGTGAGACGGGCCAAGCTCTACTATCTGAAGAAAAAGGTCGGAAAGGCGACGAAGGTCGATGAGAAGATCGAGCGTGCGGCAAGCGCCCAGCCGGCTGCTTCTCCACGAGAAGAGGTTAAGTAGGTCCGGCTACAGGTTCATCGCGGGGATTGATGAAGCGGGCCGCGGGCCTCTGGCCGGGCCTGTAGTGGCGAGCGCTGTCATATTGAAACATTTAAATTTTAAGGCGGACGTAGACGATTCCAAAAAGCTGTCTCCCAGAAAAAGAGAGAAGGCCTACCGCGAGATAATGAAAAAGGCGATCGTTGGAATCGGCATGGTTAGTGAGAAGGTTATAGACCGGATCAATATCTACCAGGCCACGATCAAGGCGATGGAAATAGCGGTTGCCGATCTCAAAATTCCGCCGGACTATCTTCTGGTAGACGGCAGGACGATGAGGATCGCCGCCAGATGCCCGGTTAAATGCATAGTCCGCGGCGACTCGAAGTCCCTTTCCATAGCCGCCGCATCAATAATCGCCAAGGTAACGCGCGATCGGTTAATGGTAAAGTACCACGACATCTATCCGGAATACAATTTCGCCAGGCACAAAGGATACCCCACAAAATTACACAAGATGGCTTTGGAAAAACACGGCCCATCACCCATCCACCGTTTCAGCTTCCAACCGGTTAAACGAGCACAAAAATTAGGTAACAGTTCAGTTCTATGAGAAAATGGGGTCTGACCCAGCGCGTCTATTGCTCATTGAATGGGTCTGACCCAATTTTTTGGCATAGCAAGCTATCTATAAAAAGGGGTCAGACCCCTTTTTATCACCGTCTCTTAAAACTGAGGAGGCTATTACGTATTGTGTTCCCTGATTTCCTAAAATAGGTATTGTGTCCCTCGATTTCCGACTTTATTTTGTTAAATAAAAATAAGTTAGAAATAGTCACTTGACAAAGCTATGTCTTGTGATAAGCTAATCTCGTGACATCATTTCAGCAGGTAAGCAGTACCGCTAAGATGTCCTTAGTTAAAGCTTGGCAAAGTTGCCAGGCTTTTTTATTGGCAAATCTCTATCATTTATTAAGTTTAAAAAAAGTCTAAAATCATACCTATGAAAATACCGCGATTTTTAAAAATTATTGTAATCACCCTTATGATGGTGTCTTTCACAAGCCATGAGGTCATGCTGGCTAATCCTGATATAGGTATAAATAGTTCAACCCTTCAGGTCCAGTCAAGATTCAACCCTGCCGCAGATCAATCGCTCCTCGATAGAACACTCATAGAGCTTCCTCTAAAATATATTTTGGAGAAGATCCCTGATATCCGCGGATTCAGACGAAGCTTCTGGTTTTCGCCGGAAATCAACTATGCTGCCCATTTTAATTTCAGCGGAGAGGAATCTTACGAAGGCAATGGCCGTGTCATCACATGCGTCCTTAAGCATACTCCAAGCGGTCAGACACAGATGTACGAAGCCGTTATCGCTTCGGACAAGTCTTTCTCGTTACGGGCCGCCCATCCGGCCGCAGAAAAGCCGAATATCGACCACCGTCCCTTGCCCGGCAGCGATAGAACGCCGGCCGCTAGGCCGCAGGTATTCATTGCCTGGATCAAGCGGATAGCAGAGGCGAAACGATTGAGATATGATTCAGATACGCGTTTCATCCTGCACGTTGGCGAAAACCTTACGGACTCCCAAACCTACCACATATATAATTATATGTTTAATGCCCTGGGCGTCAACATGCTTTGCGTTCCTTTTGAGACACCCCTGGAAGACCTGGCAAGCATTGTCGAGGCTTTCGGGAACGAACCGAGTGTTGTAGCCATGACCATAGGCGAGCCGCATAAGCTCGCGATAGGAAAGATAGTTAAAGACGCTGAGGTAGCGGAGGATTCCGACGCCGATATTGGCATGAGCCTTTTGGTAAAGAAAGAGAAAGGCGGCCTTGTCCTGGTCCAGCGCAAAGGGGAGGAGTGGGTTAAGTGGTTTGAAGAGAATGTCGGGAAGCCTGAAACGGCATTAACGGGCAAGACGGTGACGATCCTTGGTGTCGGTGCTACGGGCAGGAGGATTGCCGAGGCGCTGGTAGAGAAAGGCATTAAAAGGATAGTCCTCTCAGATATCGACGCCGGCAAGGCGGCCGGTTTTGCGGCGAAATTAAAGAAGGAGGCCAGGTCACCGATCGAAATAATTACCATTGACGCAGAATCGGAAGACAGGCCTATGTCGGAAGGGCTTTACCGGGAAATCTCCGGATCCGACATTATCATCAACGTGACCGGCCTGGGTAAACAGGGTAAAAGGATAGAGGTCTCTCCATTGATAGGATCGGCAGCCGCCATCCCGTCCGACTCGATCGCCATCGATTTAAACTATCGTCCCGCAAAGACTAAATTTTTACGGCAGGCAGAAGCCCGCGGCGCGGCAACGCATAACGGGTTAGGGTATTTCCAGTATACAAATTCTTTCCAGGCACGCGATATCCTTAGATATACAGGCGGGGGAGAAAGAGCTTTTGACGAGATAATTGAAAAGACCGTGCAATTCCCGGTCATCAACGCTTTCAACGCCTTTGAAAGCGGTTTTGAGGCGGCGCCGGAAAATTGCAAGGTTGAAGTCATAAGGGGCGGATATATAAATGATACCTACCGCTTAACAAATAGCGCGACCGGCCGTAAATACATCGTCCAGAAAGTAAAACCAATATTTGACATAGGAGCGATCGATATTAATCTGCAGATATTTGAAGAAGCTCAAAAACGGGCCGCCCAGCAGGGGATAGTTCCTTCCGGCTGGTGTGCGATGACCTACCTGAATATTAAAGGCGTGTCCAAAAAGATCTATTACGATAATGAAGGCAACGCATGGCGCGTGATGAACGCCGTCCCTGACGAGGCGCATATAGTCAGGTCATTTAACGAGATTCCGGCAGAAGATCAGATGGATGTCGCGCAATCTTTAGGGAAAGCGCTCCTTACGTTTAGGCGTATGCTCGAAACCGTTCCGCTGGATTCATGGGCCGAGCCGCTGCCGAATTTCCATAATCATCAGTATCATTTAAATTATCTCGATTCTATTATAAGGGGCGAAGAGGTCGTTTTGAGCCTCAGCCGTAATCCCGATCGTAAGGTGAGAAAGAAGAGCGAGATAATGACAAGATATGCCGATAGGATAGCGGCCTTACTGGAAAAGATCCAGGCGAGGAGGGGCTTGGCGGCCAGTGTACCTGAAACAGATATGGCAGTGGCACACGGTGACACGCAGATCAATAACGTGGTCTTCATGAGGAATAAAGAGACCAACAAGTTGGTATGCACAGGCTTCATCGATTTAGATACGATACAGAAAGGTTATAGGCTTGAAGATATAAGCGATGCCTTGCGCTCCGCAGGGAATACAGCAGGGGATAATCCTGTAAGCATAGACGATGTTGTAATGGACAGCGGTGTCATTTCTAATATAATAAGAGGCAGCTTATCGGAGATTTCGCGCCTGTACGGTCCCAAGAAAGCGGACGAAGACAGGAGTCGCCTCCTTGACGAGACGAGGGCGTTCATCTATGAGTTGTGCATAAGATTTTTTGCCGATACCCTCGTGGGAAATCAGTACTTTAGCCTGAAGCCGGGCGAGGCAGACGACGTAAATCTATACAGGGCAGAAGTGCAGATGCGTGCCCTCGAGAAGTTGGAGGAGATGCTGCCGGAATTGAAAAAGGCCGTAGGTATTAAAGAAACCAGTGTTAGAGAGGATAGGCCGGATAATACGCCCCTTCAATCCACTGCCGCGGGTACGGCCTGGACGGCCGCGTCCGCGGGGGCTATCGCGCTATTAAGTGTGCCGCTTGCGATATCCGGCATCATTCCATGGTCAGTGACCATCGGCCTTGCCGCTACATCGGCGATTCTATTCGTTAATGCCGCCGCTGGACGCAAGTCATTGGATGAGCTTACACCGCAACAGGCCAGGGTGCCCAACATCTTTATAGACAGTCGCGAGATAGCCCATTACACAAATTTTAGAGACTGGCTCAAAGAATTAAGAAGTTCTTTCCTTAATCTTCAATTCAATGGATTCGTAACGTACATTTTCCACGAGATATTCCACTCGTTCTCAAACAGCAAATTCCGGATTTTAAGGGCGATATCGAGAAACGAAATCTTTGCCTACACGATGCAAGCGGTCTCGATCGCTTCCGTATCCACCATCTCATTCTGTTACTTCGGTACGCCATCACTGGTCACCCTGACTACTGTCGGATTCGCCGCAGCCATGGCTACGGGAATGGGAAGGGACGACGGACAGGTCAATTCAGCATCGCATGAGATTAAGCAAAAAATAATAGCCCTCCGCGCAGCTCTTACAGCTCAAGATTACCTATCCTCCATACAGCCAATCCGTGAATTAGGAGATGCCTCTTTGTTGCTGAAGAAGGATCCTATCGTTGAACATGAAGTAATTCCAATCTTGTTCGAAGTAGTGAAAATTTATAATCAAATGAAACCTATAGATCATGTCCGGCAGGCTGCATGCGCTGCGATCAACTCATTAGGTAAAGCCGCCGTTTCTATAGTTACTCTGTCTACGGATATTCCAAGCGGCAGTTTAAGCGCAGTAATAGAACTCTTAGTAAAATTAGCCTGTTCATCCCGTGATTCAAGACTCCAACAAGAGGCGCTGTCGGCCGTGGACGTAATCGGCAGGCCAGCCGTTTTATCCTTGATTCACGGTATAGAAGATAGCGTTATAAGGGAAGCCGTCTCTTCTCCTGAACTTCTGCGTAAATTGGGGCAATTATGTGTTTTATTCAAAGACTCCGCCCAAATAAAAGAGGAAGGGGTTAAGGTTTTATGCAGGGTTTCGAACATCTCTGGGAGCGACGAACTTGCCGGTCGGGAGCATATACGCGAAACAGCGATCAGTGCTTTGGGGGAATTAGGTGTGGTCTTAGGAGAGAACGACCCTCTCTTAAGCAGTAAAATAATACCTCAGTTAAGGAATAAGGCTTTTTATGCTCGCGATACACAAGACAACGCTTTGGCGGCCAGTTTTTTGGTTAAGATAGGCGCTCCCGCCATTCCTTTATTATTAGAAACAGCCGAAGATGCAAAATTCCATCGGGAAGCTATTGAGACCCTCGTGCGCATAGGGCAACCGGCTATAAAGCCTCTGATGGAATTATTAAAGAAAAAAGGATGGGGCTTCCAGAAGGTGGTGAGAGAGGATATTTACGAATTGAATACGCGGGGGATTCCCAATGCGTATTTGTTTGTGAAGGCCCTGGAAGGGCTTATCCTGACTCAGCCGCTTGGCGATCTGCTCGAGCTTTACAATAGGTCTCAATATAAGAAGCCGCCGTATATGACAGTGCGCGTTGAAGATGACATGGACAGGGCCGGAGATGCCTTTGCCGCGGAGATAATAAGAGGGCTGCAATACTGGCGCAATGAGCCTGAGATAGCAATACATCTTTGTACCGGCGGCAGTCCATTTATCGGTTACCGCAAACTCGGTGGAGACACATTCCTGAAGGATGAAGGCAGATATAAACCTGAAGAGCTAGAGGAGATGAGAAAAAAATATGGCAGGATGGACTCTATACTTGAAAGTTGGGATACAAATGAAACCCAAAATTTCTTAGTAGCGAACGGGCTCGATCCTACCATTAAGCCGGATATGAGTAAGGTGATCGCGTTTGCGGTCGATGGTGTATTTCCGCAAAAAGAGACGGACTATTTTGCCTTTGCGAATCTATTGGACAATGTATGCGACCTATGGGGGATACCTGGAGGCAAAAGGGATCGCGAAAGATTGACAGAAGAAGAGTGGCGAACCCTCAGAAATAAACACCGCAGGTTCTTCCGCGGAGATGTTAACGTCAGGAAGGTAGATGGCCGATGGGTAACGACCGAAATCGTGTCTCAAAAATATGGCGAAATCTTGGCGGATATAGATAAAAATGGGTTGAAGATACGGGAATACCAGGCCGCATGCCTTTTGAGAGGGGATAGGGACGGTTTCTCAATTGATACGGAGACCAACCCGATGCGCCTCGAAAAAGGCAAAGTAGTGAGTTATGTTTTAAAAAGAGAAGCGCCAGGCAGAGATTTTAAGGTAGAGGAGCATGAGATCAAACCTCTCGATCCCAATAACCCTAAGGATATGCTTCAATATTGGTATCTCGAAGGCATGAGGAATCAGGCTATTATGATGCGCGAAGAGGCCGAGAAGCAAGGCGGGGCGCATATCACCTTGCTTGGCGTGGGCTATTCTTATGAGGGCAAGGGGCATATAGGTTTCTGCGAATCGGGCACTCCGTTTGAGCAAACCTGTTTCATAAACGGTATATACGATCATGACGCGACCTTTCATATAAGCGGTGCCCATGCCAAGGAATTTTACGGCTTCAAGAATATGTTTGTCGATACCGAGAGCGTAAGAATGCCCCGCTTCGGTTTTATAACGTTTGGTCCTGCCGATCTGCTGCGCCGTCAGGATCACCATAGGCGTTTTATATACTCTACCGATCGCGACATATCGAAAGAGGTGTATGTTATTATAATCGCCACAGACAATTACAAAAGCCCTTCGGTATCGAAGGCTGTTGAGCGCGATATGGACCCTGCCTATCCCTTGAGTCTAACGCAGGGAAGCCGTGGCGTTTATGTCCTTGAAAGAGCCGCGGCAAGAGAGCTTCGCGTATTACAGCGTCTATGGGAATTTCAGGTCTTTCCGCCAGAAGCATGGACTTTGACATTGGTACGGTGGTACCTCATTTTATTTGCAAAATCTATTGGCTGCAAGATAAGAGACACGAATTTTCGGGCCGGCATCCGACTCAAGAAATGGCTTGAAATGTCGCCAGAAGAAAAAAGGAAGCTTGAAAGAGAGGATCCGGCCAGGGTGCAGACTCACAAAAATCGCATAAGAAACGTCTTAAATCTTATGAAGGCCCTCAGAAAAATGGGTCATAATCCCGATCTCTTCGCGCAATATGTCGATGACGAGATACAGGCCAGCTCGATCAGGCCCGAAGGAATAATGGGATATCTTAATAGATGGAAAGTGCTCGAAGGCGATACCTTCGCCTTCATGAATCCGCACATGGACGACGACATTTTGGCCATGATGCATATCATGAAATCGCTTCCGAAATCGTGCCAGTTTCATGTCTTCTACAACTCATACGGTTATACCGCGGTATACAGCGATTACGTGTTGTGGCTTCTTGAGGCTGCGGAAAAATTGAACGATGAAGAGATAAAAAAACTAGGGCCGGCTGACAAAGAAAGACTATTTAACGAGTTGATTGCGGAGCGCGCGAACTATGATAGATATGTAGTGGCACCCAAGTTTGATTACGAACCGCACATGAGCGACAGAGAGAGAGGGCTGCGTGCCAGGATATTATTGATAGATTTAAATGACAGGAAAGACCTGAAAGGCGATGAAAGGAAAAGGCTTCAGAATAAGTTCAGAACGGCCAAAGCGATAAGCCGGCTGAGAGGGTTTCTGGCGGAGGTAAACACGCGAAAGCCGCGCGACGGCGGTAGAGATCTTGTAATCATGAACTACGCCAAAACATCAGTGCGATTCATGGAGGCCGCCCCCGCCATCATGCATTTAGGAATACCATATAGAAACATTCACTGGCCGCTTGATATAACATACGGTGCCCTCGGCAGGGCCGAAGCGATAAGTCGTGGCGATATCGATAAGATGAAGCAAAGGATCGCTGATGTGCAACCGCGCGCGGTCTTTTTCTGCGGTGAAGGTTTTCCGGATTTTGGGGGGCACTCCAATACCGAGATGGGTACATATATCAGCTTATTTGAACTTCTTGAGGAAAATAAGATAAGCCCTGAGACAATCCTTTTTCAATGGGCAGGCGTTTGGGACAGAATACCTGCGGAGTTAAGCCAGCTTGGCGTCGTTCTGACCAAGGAGGAATTGGAAGAACTTCAGGATGAGTTCAAATTTTTCTACCGAAGCCAAGCGTTGTTTACTGCGCCTGTGACCAATGCTTCTTCAGCGAAGCCTCAGTCATTTGCGGAAGACGTTGCTGTAACCGCAAGAGAGTCAGCTAAAGAGCTGCTTTCTCTGGTGAATTTGGCTCCTCCGCTTGCAAGCATTCTCAGCGACGGAGGCGGAGTGTTGAATTACAGGGTAAGGAGACTGGATGATCCTCGCGTAATATCCGAGGTTCAGATGAAGAAGCAGGAGCTTGAACGCGTGGGGCCGAGCACAAGACTCTCAAGCAGCAAGGCGTTAATTGGCGACCAGCCATACCCACAAAGGTTGTATGAATTGAACAAGCCTCTCGTAACATCGATGTGTGAAGCTGGGGCGATTTCAAATGACGAAAAGAAACTTTTTGAAAAACCAACCCACACGCCTTTGTTGAAAAAAGATGCCGTTGATGTCTTGTCAGATAGCGATAAGAATCTGCAACCCGGCACCGACAGGGCGGCCTCGAACGCCGTCGAGAACAGAACACGCCGCGGCGCCGCAGCTTTGCAGTACGAGCCTTTGTCCGCGACCGCCGTGGAGACCGCCTCGCCCGAGAGATTCCTCGGCGACATCACGAATGATAAGATCCTGTCGCAGAACCTGGGAGACGGCCTTGTTTCGCTCTTTAAACATAGAAAAGTAGCTCTTCTTTTTGACAGCGGAATGGGGGGTATCTATGGAAGTAATGCGCGGGCCGTATTCAGGGTGATCGAAGAGTTGAAGAAGGAACCGCAGTATAAAGAGTTCCTTGAGAACATGGAAGTCTATGAGGCTCCTCCCGAGAGGATGGCCGACAAAGCCAATGGGTACCTTGCGGATGGCGCGCTGGTATTTACCTTTGCCAGGGCTGACGCGAATGTGCGCAATTGCCTGAGGGGTGTTGAAGGAAAGGTGCGCGCCACATATGTCGACGAGACGAGCCGCTTCCAGGCCGGTTTACCGCTAAATATCCGCTATCCACTTCCTCAGATTGTCGCGATTACCTTAGCGCAGGCCATCGACAACCAGCCTGTAGATAAGCTCTCCGCGCTTCTCGAAAAGCTGTCGCTGGAGCTTAAGGATGAAGGCGGCGTATCTATATTTACGATCCTTCCCGGCATTAAGCAATACGATAACGAACAGGAAATAGTCCAGTGGTTCGCCAACCTTAAGACCCTCTTAAGGCACGCCTAGGGGAAAAACAAAAAAATGGGGACAGTCCCAATCAATACGAAATATGTGCTTTTGGGACAGTCCCCATTTTTCCATTTCCCGCCATAAATTCCGAAATTCCGAAATAATCATTGATTGTTTGCCTCTTGTGCAATATAATGCAAGTCATGCAAGTAAACAAAAGCGGTTATCTCACAGGAGTATCTACCCATGGACATAATCAAAGAGCTTGAACTTTATCGCCTCGAAAACAGGATCACACAGGTTGCGCTTGCCAAGGAGATCGGCGTTAACTTCTCTACCGTAAGCCGATGGTTCAACGGCAAGACCAAACCGAACAAAATTCAGCAGTATCATATAGGAAAATATTTAAAAAATAAA
Source organism: Candidatus Omnitrophota bacterium (assembly GCA_030691985.1). Lineage (GTDB taxonomy): Bacteria > Omnitrophota > Gorgyraeia > 2-01-FULL-45-10 > 2-01-FULL-45-10 > JAUYDB01. The sequence continues at coordinate 9,929 of JAUYDB010000238.1, forward strand.
AGGATCGGGATATGAAATATAATTTAATTAATTCCAAAGAATACAAAGTTTGGCTTGCGGATATTAAGGCAAGAGTCCGCAGCGCTCAGATCAAAGCGGCGTTGAGTGTAAACATTGAATTACTCAAGCTCTACTGGAGTATCGGCGCGGATATTGTCGCCAGACAAAAAAATACCAAATGGGGTGATAGTTTTCTATTCCGGCTTAGCAAGGACTTAATGGCGGAGTTTCCCGATATGAAGGGTTTTTCAGAACGCAATTTGAAATATATCAGACAATGGCATGTGTTTTTCAACAGAGGAAAAGCAATTGGGCAACAGGTTGTTGCCCAAATTACGTAATTTGCACTAACTGGGCTTGTTGAAAAACGATGAACTATTCGGAAAATCCGAATAGTTGCAGAATTCCTGGCACAGTGCGCCGAGAATTGCAAGCAAAGCGAAGACAAGAGAAGAGAAAAGAATAGTATGTCCAAAGACAGTATAAGCGAAGCTAAGACCAGAATTAAAATCATTGACCCTCTCTTGACTGCGGCCGGATGGAATCTGAACGATCTTACCAAGGTGCGCAGGGAGGTTCCGGTTGATGGTTATGACGCGGAGCCCTGGAAAGGGGTTACAGATTATTGTCTATATGACTCACGGAATAATGTCTTGGCTGTCGTTGAGGCTAAGAAGGCAAGTCGGAGCCCCAGAGAAGCTGATGCACAGTTACGGTATTACGTTGAGTATATAGGGAAAAAGCAAGATTTCACTCCATTTGGTTTTATGTCGAATGGGATTAACACATATTTTTGGGAGGTTGGGCTTGCCCATCCTAGATTGGTTGCCGGATTCTATAGCCCTGATGACCTAAGCCGCTTGCTTTTCATTCGGCAGAATCAGCAAACTCTCAGTGAATCACTTATCAGCTCAAGTATTGTGAATCGCCCTTATCAACACGAGGCTGTCAGGAGAGTCTGTGAGGCATTTAGCGAAGGTAAGCGACGTGCCCTGTTAGTTATGGCTACAGGGACAGGGAAGACGCGGACAACAATGGCTTTGATCGAATTGTTTTTAAAGACCAATCAGGCCAGAAATATTCTTTTTCTGGCTGATCGTGATGCGCTTGTTGAGCAGGCACTCCCCAGCAAATCTGTGACAGTGTAGCAGATTTGCTGGGATAGCTTGAAGCGGATATTAAACAAGGTGCGCTTATAAAGTAGTGTCAAAAGAACCTAAAAATACTAACAAGATAGAAGGAACTATATGACAGAGACGACCAAAGAACAGCTTGAAAAATGGTTGAGGCAAATCGAGGACATCGATCTTGAGTTCAAATTAGCTTCAAATAATTTTGATAGCAGTAGAGGGAGTTTATTCGATTATTGTGCTGCCATCGCTAACGGCAGGGGTGGCAAGTTGATTTTAGGAGTTCGAGATAAATCACGCGAAGCAGTAGGGACAAACTACGCTATGGGAACACATACAAAATTATCACATGAGATCTGGGAACGGATTCGGCTCCATGTTGATATTGAGGAGCTATATTATAACGAGAAACGAGTTCTTATTTTTCATATTCCAAAACATCCCCCTGCTACGAGAATAAAATCCGGCGGCAAAAATGATAAATACGTTTATCCGATTCGCCGCGGCGAATCGTTTGGCGAGATGGATGACCAAAAAACCCGCGAGATTCTTAATGAGGCTCAACCCGATTTTACCGCTGACGTCGTGGCCGGGTCGATCCGCGATGATTTATTGCCTGCCGCAATTGAGAATTTGAATAAGAAATGGGCCAAGGAATCAGAGCGTAAAGATTTTCTTGCCTTCGATGCCGAAAAGACGTTGAAAAATATTGGCTTGATTGCCGGCGCGGGAATTACTTACTCTGCGTTGATACTTGTCGGTAGGCAAGACTCCATTAGAAAGTATCTTCCGGACGCAGAGATTATCTTTGAATGGCGAAATGACCCGAAACAAACTCATTACGATTTTAGGAAAAATTGGCGGGATGCCTTCGTTGAAATAGATGACGACATATGGAACGTGATTAACGCCCGCAACATCCGCATTCCGTTCCAGGAAGGATTTTTTCAACGTGAGGTTTGGGGATTTGACGAGAAGTCAATTCGCGAGGCTGTTCATAATGCTGTTATGCATCGGGATTATTCGATAAAAGGCAGATCCATATTTATCAAAGCGTCTCCTCACGAGTTTTATATTGAAAGTCCCGGAGGTTTTCCGCCAGGAATTACGCTTGATAATATTCTTTATGAAAAGGCGTGGCGCAATCGCTCTTTGGCGGAAGCTTTTGAAAAGATAGGGTTAGCTGAAAGGTCAAGTCAGGGGCTGGATGACATTTTTGAACAGTCTATCCGGGACGGAAAAGGACTGCCGGATCTTTCAAAAAGCGATGCTTATACTGTACGGTTATCCATTCCGGCGCAGGTTAAGGACAAAGATTTTATACTGTATCTTAATCGCATAACCAACGAACGTCAGATAAATTTATCTTTTGTGGAAATCTATGAACTGGAACAGATACGCGAGCAGCAGGAGATAAAAAGTCCTAAATTTAAGGATAAATTTTTGAAGCTTGGTATTATTGAAAAGATAGGCCGCACAAGCGGAGCGAAGTATATTCTTTCCCATAAATATTATGCTTCCATAGGAAAATCTGGCACGCATACACGCCTTACCGGATTATCAAGAGAAGAAAAGAAAGCGCTCATTTTGAAACATCTACAAACAAAGGGTAAGGGAAATTTCCGGCAGTTTGCGGATGCGTTTCCTCAATTAGAGCGTAGTGGTATTACTAATCTGTTGATGGAATTAAAGCGCGAAGGTAAAATAAAATATACCGGATCACGTAAGAGCGGCTATTGGGAAATTAAAACATAGGGTTATTCGTATAGGTTTTGTAACTATGTATATATATGTGTAGTTTATATGTACAAAGTCATAACTCATTTAAATGTAAAAGGTTATGTTTTTTGAAGTTATGTATAAAAGAACAATCCCAGACCTGTCCCTGATTGAGATAATTATAGAGTCATCGCGATGAAACGAGCCATCTTAGCGAATAATGGGGACGGTTCTATTTTTGAGAACGGCATGGGGGACGTGTCAAAAAGGGGCATGTCATATTTGAGTGTCCCAAAGCGACACGTACCCTTAATATGAGGTCAAAAAATATTCTAACCAGGTTAGAAAGTCCTCACTCTAACCTGGTTAGAGTTCTTTTTCCTACCCAGGGTATAAAATGGATGTGAAAATTAACTATAGCAATAAGCGTTCGCGCACGGTCAGCGCGCGCTAGATTAACGGAAGTTTGCTGGTTAACGCGCCTGCGGCAATGCCGCGCGAGCGCCTTGAGAAAATCATAGACAATTTTAAAGTACGGTTCGAGCGAAGAAAATTAAAGGAAGAATTGAATAAAATGCGGCCGCTCGCCGAGATCGCCGCCAAGCTTAATGAGAGATATTTTAGCGGCAAATTAAAAATTAATTCAATAGAATACGCGACCGATCAGAATAGCAGGTTTGGATGTTGTAATCGTCGAGACGCGACGATACGCGTATCCCACAGGTTAAGCCGGATGCCGGAATGGGTGCGGAACTACGTTATAATTCATGAAATGGCGCATCTCGTAGAGCCGAATCACGGGCCTGCGTTTTGGAATATCGTTTCCCGCTACGAGCTGGCTGAAAGGGCAAAAGGATACCTCATAGCGGTTGGGCTTGATAGCGAGAACGAGCAGGACCTTGAAAATCCTTGATAGTAAGACTACGGAATGAAAAAACCCAATGAATGGTAACAGTCTAGTCTTTTAAGAGATGAGGATAAAACGGGGTCTGGTCCAACGTGTATATCGGTAATAGCCCGGTGCTATAAGAGCTTCGTAAGAAAAAAGGGGTCTGACCCAGCGCGTCTATTGCTCATTGAATGGGTCTGACCCCATTTTTTGGCATAGCAAGCTATCTGTAAAAAGGGGTCAGACCCATTCACCGCATAATGGACGCGTTGGGTCAGACCCCTTTTTATCACCGTCTCTTAAAACTCTGATCTATTACAACGAATGACAAAATATCCGACAGAAGGGCTATGGAGAAAACGGTATATTTTACGGTATAGGAAAGTATAAAATACTTTCCTATACCGCTGGG
>JAUYDB010000157.1 GCA_030691985.1 Candidatus Omnitrophota bacterium
CTCCCCTGAAAGGGGAGAGGGGATTTCCTCATAATTTCCTCTCCCCTGAAGGGGGAGAGGATTAAGGTGAGGGGGAAATTGCGCCAATTTGGACAGCTATGATTGTGTCCCCCGATTTTCTATAGTTTTAAGTCAGTTGACTGTCATAAAGAAGGAGTGAAATATGGCCATACAGACACTATCCGTAGTGATGCCGGTCTATAACGAAAAGGGCACTATTCTAAAGATTATTAGCAAGGTCCTGGCTCTTGATGAAGTTAAAGAGCTGATAATCGTGGATGATTGTTCTATCGACGGGACGCGGGAACTGCTGAAAAATTACAAGTTTGACGAAAGGGTCAGATTCTTTTATCACGATAGAAATCAGGGTAAAGGGGCGGCCCTCCGGACCGGATTTCAGCATGCGTCGGGCGAGATCGTAGTCGTGCAGGATGCCGACCTTGAATACGACCCGAAGGAGCTGGTCGAGCTGATGAAGCCCATAGAGGACGGCCTTGCGGATGTAGTGTACGGCTCGCGGCTTTCCGGAGGGAAGCCGCAGAGGGTATGCATGTTCTGGCACAGGCTCGGAAACGATTTCCTCAGTTTTCTTACCAACTTCCTTTTCAATACGACCCTGACGGACATGGAGACCTGTTACAAGATGTTTAGAAGGGACGTCATCGCCGCCATCAAGATACGGTCGAACGGATTTTCCGTGGAACCCGAGCTGACCGCCAAGATCCTGAAGAACAGAAACTTAAGGGTTTACGAAATACCGATATCCTATTACGGCAGGTCATATTCGGAAGGGAAGAAGATCACCTGGAGACACGGCATAAGCGCCGTACTTACTCTTTTAAAATATAGGTTCATTGACTGATGAGAGTTTTACTTGTAAAACCGTATAATCTGAGCGATCATATCCAGCCTTCACTCGGGCTCGGGTACCTGGCTACGGCCTTAAGGCAGGATCATGATGTCAGGATAGTTGACTGCATAAAAGAGAAGATCGATGCCGGAAAACTTGAAAAAATAATCAGAAGAGACAGGCCGGACGTGCTCGGGATGCAGTGTTACACATTTGATCTTCGTTTTGTGAGAGAGGCTCTCAAGGCGGCCAAGGCAGCCAATAAAGGCATCGTAACCATGCTGGGCGGGCCTCATCCTTCGGCCATGCCCGGGCATTTGATGGATATGCTGCATGAAAACCTTGATTTCTCATTTTTGGGAGAGGCAGAACTGTCATTACCGAGGCTTCTTGCGGAGATAGATAGCGGCGCGCGGGAGTTCTTATCCGTGCCCGGCCTGGCCTGGCGCGACGGGCCAAGAGTCGTATGTAATCCTAAGATAATGACCGAGGACCTTGATTCGCTCGGAATTCCGGCCTGGGATATGATCCATCCCGAAGAATATCCCGAGGCGCAGCACGGCGCGTTCTTCAAGCAGTTTCCTATAGCCCCGATCATGGTAACGAGGGGCTGTCCTTATTCGTGCACCTTCTGCGCGGGAAGCGTTGTCAGCGGCAAAAAGATAAGGCGCAGGACCGCGGATTCCGTATTAAACGAAATCGCATATCTGAAAGAAGAGTTCGGCATAAGGGAATTTCATGTAATAGATGATAATTTCACGTTCGACGCCTCTTACGCAAAGGATTTTTTGAGGAAGCTTAAAAAGATGAATCTCGGCATGAGTTGGGCTGTGCCGAACGGCATCAGGATGGATACGATCGACCGGGAAATGCTGTCGCTCATGAAGGAGACAGGCCTGTACCTTATATCGCTGGGCATCGAATCAGGCTCGGATGCCGTGCTGCGATCCATGAGAAAGTGTATCACTAAATCGCGTATCAGGGAATGCGTCAGGATGATAAATGACGCCGGTATTGACATTGCCGGTTTCTTCATACTCGGCTTTCCCGGAGAGACCATAGATACGATAAAAGAAACTATAAAGTTTTCTATAGAGCTGAAGCTTGTCAGGGCCAATTTCTTTACATATCTGCCGTTTCCGGGCTCTGACAGCTATGGAGAACTCGAGAAGAACGACGAGCTGAAGGGCGTGGACTGGGACAATTTTTATTTCACAGCGGACTCTTATATTCCGAAGGGGTTTACGCGCAAAGCGATCAGGCGATTCCAAAGAATGGCATTTGCAAGATTTTATCTAAGGCCGCGCATATTGTTTTATAATATAAAGTCGATAAAGTCTTTGAGGCACTTTCTGTTTCTTTTGAAGAGATTCATGCGCTGGATAGTGAAGAGTTAAAGTCCGGGGGAAATAGGGGGACACAATACCTATTTCCTTGCACAAAATCCATGGGAAATAGGTATTGTGTCCCCCTATTTCCCAATAACAATCCTGAGTTTTCGACTATGATCAATAAGAAGATCCTTTATACCATCCTTACCGTCTGGACCGTTCTTTGGCTCCACTTCATGATGAGAGAGCTTTTTTTGAAGGGCTCCACACATGATTATAAACGTCTTCTCGGACGCGATCTGGACGGGAAACGTTCATATATTACCGGAGACAGATTATACGAATTTATAGTAT
>JAUYDB010000166.1 GCA_030691985.1 Candidatus Omnitrophota bacterium
GAAAGCTTGATTAGCCCCGGCAGAAGGTTTCCGTCTCCGATGATAGTCAGGTGCGCATTCAGGTTTTTTATGGCCCGTATGATATTCTCCGGATTTTTTCTTTCGAAAACCCTGCCGACGCACAGTATCCGCAGCTTTTCGTTACTCTTCGGCCCCGTAAGGTCAGAACGCCTCTTAAATTTTTCCACATCGATCCTGTGATAGATGACTTTTATCCTGCCGGGTTCGACCCCGCGCGAAATAAGATAACTTGTTATAAAATTATACGCGCATATCACCTTCGAGGAATATTTTAACGCGTAATTTTCAAGCAAGACGGAAGAATAGAGCCAAAACAATTTTCTTTTAATATCCTTCCAGCTGATATGCGCCCTTATATCTTTATCCGGGTTGGTATGCATGCAGATGACCACAGGTATGCGGAACATCTTCCCGAGACGCGCCGCCACGAATCCTGCGACATTCGAATTGTGTGCTATGATGACATCGGCTCCCATCACATCGACGGCCCTTGTAATCCGCCGGACATACGTGCCTGGGAAAAGCGCCCGTAAGAGCGATATCCTGCCTACCGGCTGGATATTGAGCCTGGCCTTCCCGGCCAGATGCTGGACGCTCGCGGGCTCGACATCCGAGTCCGCGAGCGAGACTATATCAATCCTGTCAAAGATGTTCTCCGGGTTAAAGTACCGTTCGATCATCTCGCCTTTTTTGAGATACGCCTTTATGGGGTCGTTCGGGATTATGACAGCGCGCATGGACACCTTTAAAGTTTTACGACCTTGCTTTCCTGTTTAAGCGATTTAGTCGCCGCCTCGAGTATCCTTACAGTCTCGAGGCCGTGGATACCGTCGGTGACAGGCCTGGTCCTCTTCTGGACGCATTCGATAAAGCTCTTGACTTCCAGTTTCAACGGCTCATCAAATGCCACCTTCGGGATAAGTATGTCTCCGGAACGGTGAATGAAGAGGAATTTTTCGTAGTTATCGTACCTGCCCATGTCGGTGTTTATATGTTTCTTGTCGATGCCTTTGTCGTAGATAACGATCCGGGCATCCTCGGCCATGTCGTCATATACGACCATCTTCTTAGAGCCGACGATCGTGACCTTTCTTATTTTGTTTGGGTCCAGCCAGCTCACGTGGATGTGGGCGCTCACGCCGTTCGCAAACTCGAGGGTTAGAAATGCCACATCGGCGATATTTTTTCGCAGGTAATAGAACCCCCTTGCGGAGACGGACTTCGGCTGCGCCCTGACAAGGTGGAGCATGATCGACACGTCATGCGGGGCGAGGTTCCACATCACATCTACGTCCTCGCGCACCTTCCCCAGGTTAAGGCGCTGCGAGTAAAGATAGTAGACATCTCCAAGCTTGCCATTCTCAATATACCGCTTAATCTCGTTCACAGCCGGGTTATATAAGAAAGTATGCCCCACAAATATGATTCGCTTCGCTTTTTCGGCGGTTTTGATAATGTCCTCGCACTCGGATGCGGTCATCGCGAGCGGCTTCTCTACAAATACGTCCTTACCGGCGGCAAGCGCCTTCTTCGCGAACTTGTAATGGAACGGCGCCGGCAGCGCGAGCACCACTGCGTCGACCGAGCCGTCGAGCGCCAGCTCATCAAAGTCTGTGGTAATCCTCGCGGCCGGGTACGACTTACTGATAGCCCCGAGTTTAGCTTTGTCGGTATCGCATATCACGCTGACCTCAACCGAGTCGGACGCATTGGCGAAATTCCTTAGGAGATTGGGCCCCCAATAGCCGACACCAACAAATCCTATCTTTGTCATGACATCCTCCCCAGACGTTCCTTAAGCACCGTGCAAAAAATAGGCGCGTTCGTTTTGAGCGAAAACTCTTTTTCGACTGTCTTCCTGCCCGCGGCGCCGAGCGAGCGCCGCAATGCGGCATCCTCGATCAGCCTCGAGAGCTTCTCCTCCCAATCCGCACTTGTAAAAGCCAGAAATCCGTTCACCCCATCCTTTATTATGTCCTTATTCACCCCCACACCGGACGCGACAACGGGTATTTCAATGCTCATATACAGTATCGCCTTGAAAGCGCATTTTCCTCTTGTCCATTCAGTATCGGGCATAGGCATAACGACTATATAAAACTTAAGCATATCGTCGAGCTATGTATCCAGGGACCAGCTTTTTATAACTATCCGTTCATTCTTTATAATGTCAGGGCTCGAGCCCACCAGGTGGATGGCCAGGTTTTTATATCTTGACGTAAGCATGGTGAAGACACCCTCCAGTTCTTTCAAAAATATCTGTGTAGTGTGGCTGCCGATCCAGCCAATAACGATATTCTCCTTGGCAACCGGCCCCTCGCCTTTCTTGTATTTATCGGTATCTATGCTTGTCGGTATGACCTTGATGGACGGATTGAGATTTCTTGCGTGCTCCTTAAGATATTCGTTTCCGGCTATCACGAATTTACTATGGCGCACGATGAAATTTGTCTTCCATGGGCATTTAAGAAAAGATATTATCCGGGAGCTGCCCTGAGACGGCAGGTAAATGGCATCATCGTAGTCAAACACAATGCTCTTACCGCACAGGAAAAGGATGGCTTCGAAAACCGGCGGCCCTATCGGAAAGGCCTCTCTATGGATAAAGATGGTATCATAAGATAGGGCGTGTATTACATCTATAAGACGACGGGAGAAACAAAACAGGAAAAGTAAAAACTTCCTTAAAGCATTCCCTTCTTTGTAAAGTATATCATAAAAAGACGGAGTCAAAAAAGACCTCACCTTATAACCTATCCCCTCCGCTTCAAGGTATGGCAGGAACTGTTCGACCCTTAAGCGCACACTTGGGCCCTGGCGCGGATACGGGACAAAAAAGAATACCCTTTTTTTCATATCATCTCGCTTTATACATACTAAAACACTAAAACAATTTATCGGCAAGGCCGAGGGCGCTGGATGCCAGCGTTTTTAACTCCTCTATTTTTTTAAACCGCTCCTCATAAATTTTCGCGATGCGGCTCTCTTCCTCTGTCAACCGGGTACCGGAGGACTTGATTATCTCTTTTGACTCATTTATCATGCTGGAGATCTCGCCTATACGCTTCTGGATGGCGGATTTCAATTTATTCAGAATGACATTCTTAAGATCAAGATTCGCCTCATAATAATCTTTGCGGGACCCCTTGACCCATACGCTCTTTACAGCACCCCAATTCGCCAGTTCTCTTATATTTATACTTACGTTGCCCTTGCTGACCTTTAGCCTTTCCGATATTTCATCCAGAGAAAGAGGCCCATCATTTAAATATAAGACAGCATATAATTGCGCCACGAACTTATTCAGGCCGAAACTGTCGCATAGTTTACTGATGCTCTCTATAAACTTATGTTGCACAAGCTCCAATTTGTTGTTCATAAGGATTAATCCTTTCTTTTACAACGTTTAGAACGTTCTAAATGAATATTATCATTGTCCGCCTATAATGTCAAGAAATCATTAAGGATATTATACAACAATATGATTGGACAGGCTATTTTTGAGGGAAAAAATACCTTTTATAGATATTTTCGTACTGCAGAATTCCAAATGATGATGATAGGTATTTGGCGGCTATATCAGAACAGCGCTTCCGTAGCGCAGCGCCCTCTCTTAAAAGTATGCCAAGATCGCCGATAGCCTTCAAATAAGACGCCTCATCGCAAGATTTAACGACTACGCCTATCCTATTTCTTAAGATGAGCTCCTCCACATCCCCCATCCCCGCGTTTATTATTATAGGAAGGCCTGAGGCAAGATATTCACCAATCTTTATCGGAAACGAGTCCAGCCGTTCATTGGGCCATTTAAACAGCAGGCCTGCAGTCGCATCCGACAGGTAAACCGGCACATCATTATAAGAAACCTTAATGATATCCACGCAGCTAATGCCCTTTTCGGTTGTCAGGTGTGCCAGCTGTCCGTCCTTATCATCTGTTAAAAAGATAAATCTCGAGTTCCGTAATTTATCTTTCATAACTTTAAAAAAATCAAGCATTTCGCTTATCATGTACCATCCTGAT
>JAUYDB010000033.1 GCA_030691985.1 Candidatus Omnitrophota bacterium
GAAGGAGATGGCCAAGCAAGGTATCGATGTAGTCAGCCTTGCCGCAGGCGAGCCGGATTTCGATACGCCGGAACATGTGAAAGCGGCGGCAATAAAAGCCATCGAAGCGGGGTTCACTAAATATACGCCCTCAAGCGGTATGCCTGAATTACGGGAAGCTATTGCCCGAGAGTTTAAAAAGGATAAAGGGGTGGATTACGAGCCCTCCCAGATAGTGGTATCCAATGGAGCTAAGCATTCTCTCTATAATATATTTCAGGCGTTGGTAGATGAAGGCGAAGAGGTCCTTATACCTTCACCTTATTGGCTAAGCTATCCGGCAATGGTCGGCATGGCCGGAGGCAAGAGCGTATTCGTCCAGACCGAGCCCGCCAGCAATTTTAAGATTACCGGAAAAGACCTTCGATCAAAGATTACAAATAGGACAAGGTGCCTTATCCTGAACAGCCCCTCGAATCCTACAGGCGCGGTTTATACCCGTGACGAACTCAAAATGATAGCCGATATAGCGCTCGAACACAAATTCTTCGTTATAAGCGATGAGATCTACGGAAAACTGGTATATGATAATGTTGAATGCCCATCCATTGCGTCATTGGGGGACGGAATACGCGATCGGACAATCACCGTTGACGGCGTATCTAAGAGCTATTCCATGACGGGCTGGCGCATAGGCTATGCCGCCGGGCCTTTAGGCGTAATGAAAGCAATATCAAACCTTCAGAGCCATGCTACCTCAAATCCATGTTCGATAAGCCAGAAAGCCGCGCTTGAGGCGCTAAGCGGGAATCAGGAGTGCGTGGAGAAGATGCGCAAGGAATTTGAAAAGAGGCGGGATATCATGGTGTCACGCATAAATTCTATGAAGAAGATTATATGCATAAAGCCCGCAGGGGCTTTTTATGTATTTTGCGATATATCGAAACTAAGGATTGGGTCGGTAAAACTTGCCAACAGGCTTTTGGAAGAGGCCGGTGTAGCGGTGATCCCGGGCGAACCTTTCGGCGCCGATTCGTTCATACGGCTCAGTTTCGCGACTAGCACTGAGAAAATAACCAAAGGATTAGACAGGATAGAGGAGTGGCTGAACAAGCTCAACTAGTTTAAACGTTCATAGGAATTCGGCCCTTGGGGCGCGGCCCTTCGGCAGGCTCAGAGCCTGTCCTGAGCTTTTGTCTAAGGACGGTAGGACCCGTCCTGTAGCAGCAGAAAGTCAAATAAATGGGTAAGACGATAGCGGAGAAGATATTATCCGATCATTCCGGCAGAGATCTGAAGGTGGGGGACATAGCCGTTTGTGATGTGGACTTCTACTTTGGCCAGGACGGAACGAGCTCGATAATTATTGACAGTTTCAAGAAGCTCGACGTGGATAAGCCTTTTGACTGTGCAAAATTCTGCATGGTGATAGATCACAGCGCGCCGAGCCCTAATATCGGCGTATCGGCCATTCACAACAAAATGCGCGAGTTTGCCAAGGCTTTTGACATTGGGTTGTACGACATCGGCTGCGGCGTATGCCACCAGCTCATTCCGGAAGGCGGTCACGTGACGTGCGGCGACCTGGTCCTGGGCGCGGATTCGCATACGTGCACATACGGCGCTATAAACGTATTTTCGACGGGAGTGGGTTCAACAGACCTCGCGGTCACTCTTGCCAGCGGGAAGAACTGGTTCAGAGTTCCCGAGACAATAAAAGTTGTGATAAGCGGCAAGCTCTCGAAGGGCGTATACTCGAAAGATATCGTACTTCATATAATAAAAGATATAGGCTCAAACGGCGCGACCTATAAAGCGTTAGAATTCTACGGAGAGACTCTTACCGACCTTAGCGTAGAGGCGCGTTTTACCATAACAAATATGGCTGTCGAGATGGGCGCGAAGTTAGGAATAATGGAAGCGGATAAGAAGGTTTTAAAATGGGTTGCCGCGCGCTCACGAAAAGAGCCTAGACCTGTAAAGGCGGATATTGACGCAAGGTATGCCGATGTCAGGGAATACGATATCTCCGGACTTTCACCGCAGGTGGCTAAACCGCATGCGGTCGATAACGTCGCGGCAGTGGAAGATCTTACAGATATAAAGATAGACGAGGCATATATCGGGACATGCACCAACGGCCGGCTTGAGGACCTGGAGATAGCCGCCGCGATTCTCAAAGGTAATTCAGTCCATCCGGAAGTCAAATTCATAATATCGCCGGCTTCGCGGGAAATCTATCTTAACGCGG
>JAUYDB010000192.1 GCA_030691985.1 Candidatus Omnitrophota bacterium
TACTAGGGATTTTTTAGCGTTTAGCGTATAGGAAAGCCGTTCGACTTACTATACGCTATCCGCTAAACGCTATACGCTAAACGAGTCTACTGACTTTATATATATTTGCTCAACAACGCAATCGCTTCCTCGTTATCACTCGTCTCGAGGACCATCCTGGAAGAACCGCCCGCGGACGTTGGAGATGTAATATAAAGATGCCTGATATCGATACCGGCCTTCTTAAGTTCGGTCGTCACAACCTTCAGCGCGCCGGGTTTGTTCTCAATCTCGACCATCACCTCTTCGATCTCTTTAACCGATTTATAAAGTTGTTTTTGCAATTCTCCGACTATGCGGAGGTTCGCGCTGGTCACAAGCATCAGTTTCGCGACATCGCCTATCATATAACCTACAGCCGCTTCTATATTAATACCCTCATCCGCAAGCATTTTAGATATGTCGGCCAAGAGCCCAATCTTATTCTTCGTAGTTATGACAATCTCTTCTCCGATGCTCACGCTCTTGATCATTTTTTACCTCCTGTCTCATTGGTCATCCCGCTTTTACAAACTCAATATTTTCGATACCTCTCTCTACGCCCATCCATTCTTTTTCAAAATCTTCCCTGTGCTTTGTGCGAAACTTGAGCGTATATAATTTATAATTTTTTATGAAATATATGTCCCTGCGCGCGGGGCCGTAAGTAGCTATCAGGCATGGGACGTCAAAAAGCTCCGAATATCTGTCGGATATCCACTCATACCCCATACCTTGCGCCTCTTTCTCAAGATCCGCCCTTCTTGAACCCAGGAATCTCATTTGATACTCCCTGTCATCGTAAAGGGGGTCTGACCCCAGATCTGATATGAATATGTCAAACTCGGCCTTAGGATAATCTCTGATAAACACGGCGGCGGGCCTTGCCTCATCCTCGGCATATTCTGCCAGGTTCACCCACTCTTTTGGTAAAGCGATCCTGATCTCTGTGCCTTTGAGTTTAACGGATAATTTTCTATCGTTAATTTTCCGCGCCTGTCCGGTATCTTTTTTTATGCTCGCATCGGAATTTTCCTTAGCCGCAGCCTTTACATCAACGAAAGCATCCGCAATTACGCCTGGCCCATCTTTGGCCATAATTTTATCTTCGACCGCGAGGGCCTCGCCGTCAATGCTTTCTATGTCGCAAAGGTAAAGACTCACGAAAATATTATGAAAGTCTATCTTGATATATTTTGCCGTACGGTAAATGATCTTGCCTGTTATCGCCGCTCCGGACTTCATCTTGATGATCTCGGCAAGCGCAATACGGCAGGACAGCGTTTCGGCAATCAAAAAGGCCGCTATGATTAAGGAACATCTCCTATTGAACATATCCTTCTTTCATCCTGCCCCCTTATGCCTTACCCCCATTACGCGTTATCGTGTTATAACCTTTTATAACCCCTTCACACACCATCTGTATCATGTTTTTAAAATCGCCCATGTCGCCTTTCGCGAGCGCTGTATAATACTTCGCCCTGTCCTCTGCCTGTATGAAAGCCGGCGGATACCCTCTCGATAATAACTGCGTAAGCATTATGAGCCGGCCCACCCTTCCGTTTCCGTCAAAGAACGGATGGATGCTCTCGAATTCATAATGATCCCCTGCTATTTTTGAAATCGGGTTTCTGCCGTAATTATTTATCTTCCTTATCAATGCCCTCATCTTTACCGGGACCCACTGAGCCGACGGAAGCTTAAGTTCCGTATTCGTAACATTTACGTAACCGGTCCTGTATTTACCGGGCAGCTTATTGTTAAAGTTATACATCACTATCGAGTGAAGCTTCAGTATATACTCCTCATTTATCTTAAAACCCGGCTTTATATTCTCCAGCAAAAACTTCAGCGCGTTATCGTGATTTACCGCCTCTAGGACTTCGTATAGCTCCTTGCCCCTGACCGACCTACCGTTTATCGCGGACTCTGTCTCTTTGAGCGTCATGCGGCTTCCCTCGATGGCATTCGAGTTATAGGTCATCTCGAGAAAGAGCCGCTCCCTGACAGCGGTATTCTTCTTTAGCATGGCTATCGGATCGCCCAAGCCTATTTTAAGCCTTTCGACAAGGCCGGAGAGATCGACATACTCTTTAAACAGCTCGTCTATATGACGGGACTGCGCCGGATGCGGTTTCACGCCCATGTCCAGCCAACGATAGACAGTCTTATATTCGACTTCGACGAGCCGGGCAAGCTCACTCCTTGAGACGCCGGCCACGGCAATGATCCTCTCGAGCTTCTCCCTATCCGTAATTATTATCTTCCGCATCCGTTCCGTCTCACATTTATATAGGACATATGTCCCACTTTTATTACTATATAAACTATACCATATGTCCCATCAAATGTCAAGGCACTGAATACCAAAAATTTTTTCGGTTTGTGGCGACATGGACATAAGGCCAAGGGGGTTGAGCCGTATAAATTTTGCTAAGGTTATAGCTACTACTTAAAATTTATATGCCTCGTATGCATAAGGACAAAACAACAAATATGATAATACCTACAGCATATTCTTTCTTGATAGCAAAATTAGGCGAAGCCCCCTGGCCTTATGTCCATAGAGAGTTGAGGCTGAAAAATTTCGCTCACTTCTTCTCCGAGTCTTTCAACAGCTTATATTCGACCGAGTCAACGAGGGCCTGCCAGGAGGCGTCGATGATATTCTCGGATACACCCGTCGTCCACCAGGAGCCGTCCTTGTCCTGCGACTGTATCAGGACACGAACCTTCGCGGCGGTGCCCTCTTTTTCGTCAAGTACTCTCACTTTATAATCGGTCAGATGCATTCCGGCAATGCCGGGGTAGAATTTTTTAAGCGCTTTCCGCAGGGCGCCGTCAAGGGCGTTGACAGGGCCGTCCCCTAACGAGGTTGCGCGCTCCGTCACCCTGCCAACCTTCAGCTTTATCGTGGCTAAAGAAGTCATCCTGCCGCCCTTTTTCTTCTCGCTTGTCACCCTGAAACTTTCAAAATCGAAGAAGTCTTTGAATCGCTTCATAAGATGCTTTATCAAAAGCTCCAGGGAAGCCTCGGCGGCCTCAAAGTGATAGCCATTGTTTTCGAGATCCTGCAGTTTCTTCAATATCTTTTTACCATGCCCTGAGCCTTTGCCCAGATCGATCTCGAGCTCCTCCGCTTTTTTAAAGATGGTTGACTTGCCCGATAGTTCGGAGATGAGAAGCCTCCTGTGGTTTCCAACCATATTAGGATCTACGTGTTCGTATGTCCTGGGATTCTTCAGGATCGCGTTGACGTGAACTCCGGCCTTGTGCGCAAACGCGCTATTGCCCACAAACGGCTGGTTGTCCTGCAGTTTCATATTAGAGACCTCCGCCACGAACCGGGACGCCTCAGTCAGTCCCTTAAGCGAGATGTCGGATATGCAGTCGACGCCGAGTTTCAGTTTCAAATTGGCTATGATCGAGACGAGATTCGCGTTACCGCACCTTTCCCCATACCCATTCATCGTCCCCTGGACATGCATGCATCCCGCCTGCACCGCGGCAACGGAATTGGCAACCGCCATATCAGCGTCGTTGTGAGCGTGAATGCCGAGCGGCGCCGATACCAGACCCTTAAGGTCTTCGATAATTTCAAAAACCCGGGACGTTATGGTCCCGCCGTTAGTATCGCATAGGATGATCCTGTCGGCTCCTGCCTCTTCGGCGGCCTTCAGGGTCTTGATAGAGTACTCTTCATTATCTTTATACCCGTCGAAGAAATGTTCGGCGTCGTATAAAACCATTCTACCTTTAGATTTTAAAAACTTTACCGACTCCTCGATCATTCGCAGGTTCTCCTCAAGGCTGACCTTGAAGACCTCCCTGACGTGAAGGGCCCAGCTCTTGCCGAAGATGGTGATGAATTTCGTGTCTGCCGCCAAAAGGCCTTTTAATATCTTATCCTGGCTTGCCTTTGCCTCCTTGCGCATGGTGCTGCCGAAGGCAACGAGCACAGAGTTCTTCAGGCCGAGCCTTTTTACCTTCTTAAAGAAACCCATGTCCTTGGGATTAACGCCGGGCCAGCCTCCCTCAATGAAATGTATGCCGAGATCATCCAGCTTCTGGCATATCTTCAGCTTGTCACTTACCGAAAAGGATATGCCTTCGGATTGCGCGCCGTCGCGCAGCGTAGTGTCATATATCTCAATCGCTCGCATAGTCACCTCGTTTTATGTAGACCAAAGACCATAGACCAGAGACTACAGACCTTATAGGTCTACGGTCTGCGGTCTATGGTCTGACGTATGCCATCCGCCTGAGCGCCTCTATGCGCTTATCTATCGGTGGATGGGTGGCAAATAAATCTGCCCACCATCCCTCTTTAGAATTGATCAAACTGCCTTTGGGATCGGCAATACAAAGGTGCGCGGTGCCCTGATTATTAATATAGCGGGTCGGTCCTGCCCGGGCGGTTATCTTCTCCAGCGCGCTCGCCAGGGCAAGCGGATTTCTCGTCAATTCCGCCCCCGAGGCATCGGCAAGGTATTCGCGTCTTCGCGAAACGAACATGGCCATCATCCGCGATAATATCGGCGCAAGAACGACAGAGCCCAGCCATATTGCCAATAATATCAACATGCCGACGCCTCCGCCTTTATCGCTGCCATCGCCGCTCCTGCCGCTGTCACGCCGTCTGGCGTAAAACAGGCTTCGGCCTGCCCAGTCCGCCATAAGGGCTATAGCGCCTACCAGCGCCGCGACCATGAGCATCAACCGCACATCGTAATTTTTCACATGGCTCATCTCATGCGCCGCGACCGCCTGAAGCTCATCCCGATTCAAGGCATCGACCAGCCCCTTCGTAACGGCGATCGATGCGTGCCTGGGATCGCGCCCTGTAGCGAACGCATTAGGATCAGGATCGTCTATTATATAGGCCTCCGGAAGCGGCGCGCCGGCGGCGATACTTACCTCTCCGATTACGTTATACCATTGTTTCTCGCCGGGATCATTCATATTAAGCGCCCGGGCGCGCGTCGCGGATAAAATCATCTTATCCCCATAAAGATAGCCGGCGCCGGCTCCCATGGTGCCGACTAAAAGCGCGATAATCGTAAAAAACGGCGCTTTAAAACCCGCGCCGTAAAAATAGTCTAACCCGGCGCCGATAAAGAGAAAGAACGAGACAACCGCTATAATGATAAACCACGTATTTCGCCGATTTCGCCCGATTTCTTCATAAATGTTCGCCATTATTTAAGGTCCCTGGCGCGCTGTCAAATTAATTTTACAGAGCCGCAGATCTTCCCCCTCACCCTAACCCTCTCCCCGGAGGGGAGAGGGAATTGCTGCTTTGAAATTCCATACCAGAACTTAAA
>JAUYDB010000198.1 GCA_030691985.1 Candidatus Omnitrophota bacterium
TGATAAATGAGCCTGATCGTCAATACTACGGCAAGAGATATCGCTATCGTCATCATAACTTCGAGAGAACTGACCGAAAGAATATTGCCAAAAAGGTAACTGAACAAATCCACATTAAACCCGCCGGCAATGCTGGCAAGTATAACGCCCGAGGCAACACCAAAAGAAGCCGCCAGCCCTATGGCCGCGTCTCCGTAAAGGGCCGCCTTTTCGTTGAGTTTAAGGATTAACAATGACGCAAGCCCTACGAGCGGGATAGAAATAACCATCGGCTGGACTTGCAACAACAACCCCAATGCCACTGTGGCAAAACTCACATGGGCAAGGCCGTCCCCTATTAATGAAAACCGCCGAAGAACGAGAAACACCCCAAGGAAAGAACACCCCAGCGCTAAAAACGCGCCCGCGATAAGCGCGCGCTGAACAAAAGCATACTGAAGGGCTTCTCCGGTTTGGTGTAATATATCCATTGAATAAATCTTTCTGACTTCCCCCTCACCCTTACCCTCTCCCCGTTGGGGAGAGGGAATTCCTTTACAATTCCCTCTCTCCCTTTAGGGGTAGGATTACCTTTATAATTTCCTCTCCCCTTTAGGGGATAGGACTAAGGTGTGGGGTCTTTCGATTGCCACCCTCACCCGAATCAATGCCTGTGACAGATAAGATGCTGAGCGCTTGTGCCGAAGTAATCGGCCATGTTCTCTGACTTACAAAACTCCTCAAAACTGCCGTAGAAGACCATGGACCTATCCAGATACATGAGCTTTGACGCGTATTTGCCCACTGAGCCGGTATCGTGAGAAACGAGCAAAACGGTGACTCCCCTGTCTTTATTCAGCGCCTGCACCGTCAGATAAAAAGCCTCGCGCGACCGCGGATCAAGCGCGACCGTCGGCTCGTCAAGCATCAGCACATCAGGATCATGCGTAAGAGCCCGCGCCAGCAAAACTCTCTGCTGCTGGCCTCCCGATAATTTGCCTATCGGCCGGTCTTTCAAATCTCCTATCTTAAGAAGCTCCATGGTGTTTTCGGCTTTTATGTAATCGGACCTGCTTGCGGTTTTGGGGAATTTCTTTCGGCAATACAAACCCGACACAACGATTTCCAGCGCGGTCGCGGGAAACCGCTGATCAAGAAAAGCCATTTTTTGCGGCAGATAGCCGATATGCCGCCATCCGGAAAAATCCTTTATCTTCCTGCCCAATAAAGTGATCTCCCCGTCAAAAGGCATCAATCCCAGGAGCGCCCTTATCAGGGTAGTTTTGCCTGAACCATTAGGCCCGACAACGCCGACATAGTCGCCGGCGGCGATTTCAAAGGTCACGCCGCTGAGCGCCTCTATATCCCGGTATCTGACACTCAGGTTTTTTACCTCTAATACATTCATTTACACTCAAGCCCTATTTTTAATTTGTCCAGGTCCTCTTCCATGAATTGAAGAAACGTAGCCCCATTCTTTAATTCATCCCTGCTGACATTATGCGCGCCGTGCAGGAGCATAAGATGAGCCCCTGTTTCCGAGGCAATCGTCCTCGCGACTTTAGGATCAAGCAGTTCTTCATGGAAGACATGCTTCATCCCCGATTGCCTGATTTTATCGACAAGCTTCGCGATTGCTTTGGGCGTAGGTTCGGCGTCGGGAGAAAATCCCGCGTAAGGAGAATCATGCCGAAGGCCGTACCTTCTGGCAAAATAACCAAAGGCAGAATGGCCGCCGTAGATAAGCGTCTTTTGCCTGCACCCGGAAAGAGTTTCTTTGAAGCGCTTATCAAGCGCCGCGAGCCGCGTATTGTATTCCCGCGCGTTCGACGAATAAAAATCGCTGTTGGCAGGGTCTTTTCGCGCTAAAGCCTTCGCGATCCTTTCCACCATGACCTGAGCATTTCCCAAATCAAGCCAAATGTGAGGATCTCTACAGCCATCCTTTACAGCAATCTCAATACCGGCGCTCGCGTCAACCACCAGGAGATTCCTGTTTGAGACGCCTTTAAGCGCATCTTCAACCCACGGCTCCATGTATTTGCCGGTATAAATAAAGATATCGGCCTTGTTGATTTTAACGATATCGCTTGGTTTCGGCTCAAACGCATGGGCCTCAATACCCGGCGGCAAAAGCAGGGATACATTCACCTTGTCTTTCCCGACCTGTTTCGCGAAATCATACGTCGGAAAAAGCGTAGTGACAACCTGAAGGCCGCCGGCATCTTTCGCGTCCTGAGCATTCGCGAAAACCGCTGCCGGGAAAAATACAACTAAACTAAATATAGCTATTATAAAATCAGGAAATCGGCGGGAAATCAGAGGACACAATACCTATTTCTCCTTC
>JAUYDB010000252.1 GCA_030691985.1 Candidatus Omnitrophota bacterium
CGTTAACCGAACGGTTGGAAGCTATTAATTCCTTTTTGCTCGGAAAGTCAATGCCGTAATAACAAGGAAATATTATCGGCGGGCAGCTTATGCGCATATGTATCTCTTTTGCGCCCGCTTCCCTGAGCGCCTTCACCCTGCTGCGGCTGGTTGTCCCCCGTACGATAGAATCTTCTACTATGATTATGCGCTTGCCCTTAAGGACATCTTTTATGGGGTTTAGCTTGACCTTAACGCTGAAGTCCCGCAAATATTGCAATGGCTGGATGAATGTCCTGCCGATATAGTGATTTCGTATTATACCCACTTCGTAAGGAATTTTCGCCGCTTTTGCGAAACCTAGCGCCGCGTAATTACCTGAGTCGGGAATAGGCATGACAAAATCGCACTTTTTGCCTGCCCCTCGACAAGCTCGGGACCTCGCCGGATATTCTCTGGCGAGATTGGCGCCAAGGCGTCTCCGTGTTAAATAGACATTTTTCCCGAATATGTTCGAGTCGGGCCGCGCGAAATATATGTATTCGAATATGCACATCGCCGGTTTTACGTCAGGGAACGGTTTTATTGAGCTTATACCATCTTTTGTTATGAAGACTATCTCGCCGGGTTCTATCTCTCTTACGTATTTAGCCCTGATCAAATCCAAAGCGCAGGTTTCACTGGCCAGGACATAGGCGTCGTCTACTTTGCCCAGACATAACGGCCGCCAGCCGTGCGGATCTCTGGCGCCTACCAATACATCATTCATCATAAGAACAAGAGAATACGCGCCTTCAAGATGCGATAGTGCCCAAACAACACTTTCCTTGTAATCTTTTTTATTCGAACGCGCCAGAAGATGCGCTATTATCTCGGAATCCATCGAGGTCTGAAAAATGGACCCTTTTTCCTCCATCGCCCTTCTCAGGCCCAGTATGTTAGTAAGATTACCATTATGAGCGATCGCTATGTGACCTTTTATGTGATTTATTAAAAACGGCTGTATATTTGAGACGTGGCTCGAACCTGTTGTAGAATAACGCACATGACCAACGGCCAATCCTCCGCGCAGGGAGCGTATGGCGTGTTCGTCGAATACTTCGCCGACGAGCCCCATGCCCTTATGGTATCTTACCTTCCTTCCGTCATAGGTAAATATACCCGCGCTTTCCTCGCCGCGGTGCTGGAGGGCATAAAGGCCCAGATAGGTAAGCCTCGCCGCGTCCTTGTGGTTTGAAATACCAAATATACCGCACATAATAATCCCCTCTACTCTATAACGGTAATGCTTTTTGCCGTAGGCGTCTCGTCATTTTCGTAATACTCGACTATTACATGGGCGCCTACTTTCACATCCATAAGCCCTATGGCATCTCCGCCCTCGGAGATCTTCAGTCTTTCAGGAACATAGAGCGTTGTTTCTTCATAATCTATTTCTCCGGATTCTCTAAGCCATTTGACAGTAATAAGCGATTCTTCCCAGTCTGCCGAAACTACGTTGCCGTCTATGGTTTTTGTTTTGGAAGCTTCATCCTCCTGGCAATAAGATGGTGCGGCTATGATTAATCCCATTATTGATATACAAGTAGCTATCCCTAAAGGAACGATAAATTTATACATATTCATCCCTCTTACTTAGATTTTGGCTGCCATTTTCCAAAATGCTGCCGGCCGTGTGTTTTATGGTGCTGACCTTGGCTGTGCCTATGGAAGGATCCTCTTCTAGGGCTGATATGTTGTTTCGGATGTAAAAATTTTTCTCGGGGAAAATCGGGATGTTCCAATATGCGCAAATCGGTTTTGATGAGTTTTTCTATGCTGCGGACATCCATGCCCTGTTCGGGCGTGGCAAAAGAGATGGCGCGGCCTTCGTGACCGGCGCGCCCCGTGCGGCCGATGCGGTGCACGTAATTTTCGATGTCTTCCGGAAGATCGTAGTTGATTACAAGCTCTATGCCGACAACATCGATTCCCCGCGCCGCGATATCGGTCGCTACAAGTATCCTGTATTTGCCTCTCTTGAAACCCTCAAGCGCTTCCCGGCGCTGCACTAAAGAGCGGTCGGAATGTATCTCCGCCGCGTTATGCCCCATTTCTCTGATAAATCGCGTTATCTTTGAAGCGCCGATCTTCGTGCGGGAGAAAAGCAGAACCGACCCGTGATACTGATAGAGCAGTTTGCCGAGAAGTT
>JAUYDB010000282.1 GCA_030691985.1 Candidatus Omnitrophota bacterium
TACTTAACGCATGGGTACAGGTGGCTTATGGTGCGTTTGACAAAAGCAAGCCCATTGTCAAGACTGGCGTTTATGGGGGATAATCGCATCCGGTTGAAACGCGCTGTCAACCGCCTGCCCAGAGGCCATCTGTATGATCTCTCCGGCATTCTTTAAAACAACCCCGCGCGGAAAGGATATAGACATATGAGCGAAGAATCTCTTACTTCAAGGGTCCTACACCTGCGCCAGGTAGAAAAGCTATCCCAGCGCCAGATAGCCGAGTCTCTTGGCATCGGCCGCAAGCGGGTAAGAAGAATACTCAAAGGATCGGATGAGGCGCGAGCCATCCCGAAAAAGTCCGTCCTGGATGAATATAATAACTTGATCGCGCACTGGTATAAACAGCACCCCCGCTTAAAAGCGACCCAGGTGTACGAGCGGCTTAAGACATATGGATATTCGGGCGGTTACGTCTCCGTAGCCCGCCTTACACGAGACGAAAGAACGCCTAAAAATAACGCGTATTATCCTTTAACATTCCTGCCGGGCGAAGAGGCTCAGGTAGACTGGTTCTTTTTTAATAACGAACAGATAGGGCAGGTTGCGGGTTTTTTGTATGTTCTGTCCTATTCCCGGTACGCATGGGGGATCTTTTATCCAAAGACGTCTTTCGAGTTCTTCCTTGCCGGACACTTAGAATGCTTTAAGCATATAGGCGGATTAGCGCATAGGCATCGCTATGATAATCTGAAGAGCGTCGTCTTAAAGCATTCCGCGGAGATTGAATACAACCCGCAGTTCTTAGACTTCGCCAGGTTCTACGGCTTCTCTATACATGTATGTAATCCTTATAGCGGCAACGAAAAAGGGCGTGTGGAGAGGCTCATCAGGGATATACGTGTCTTCTTATACGCCGAGACCTTCATCGATCTTGCCGATCTCAATCGAAAATTCCACCCCTGGCTTGAGAAGCGTAATATGACAATACACCGCTCGACTCTTAAAACGCCGAAAGAGCTTTTGGCCGGGGAGCTCTTGATTCATTTACCGGAACGCCATTATCAGCCGCGCCGCGTTATTCAGGCGGTAATCTCCAAGACCGCTTTAGTCGAATTTGAAACGAATAAATATTCAGCGCCGTCAACCTGCGCGGGGAAAGCAGTTGAGATAATAGCCTATCCTGATCGTATCGAGATATGCCTTGCAGGTAAGATCGTGGCTCATCACGTCCGCTCATTCAGCAAGGCAGGGATGTTCCAGAACGCTCTTCACTCCGAAACGCTTCTTAGCCGCACGCCTCAATTTAAAATGCGGCGCATCCTTCAGGTAATGACCGGCATGGATCCGGCCTTCAGGTATTTTTTTGATCATCAGGATAACGATGATAAACGTATGAGCGCGGCGTATCAACTATTCGTGTTGTTAAAGACCCATTCGAAGGGAATGCTCGTCTCTGCCGTAAAGGAGCTTAACGCGTTATCATGTTTTAAGATCAAGGCCATTATGAGCCTTCTAAACCTACCCGACTCCACAGATCCTCAAATCCTGTGGCCTAAAGACGCGCGGCTTTTAAACCTTACCTATGAAGAAAGGAGACTAGACGACTATGATCCAGATTCGCCAGATATGGAATGAGCTTAAATTCGCGTCCGACTGCTCATTATTGACCGAGGAGCAGGTTAAAGCTATTATTCCGATCCTTAAGGATGAGATATCCGCGAGGGAAGTTAAACGGATACGATATTTATTGCACCGCTCCGGCATAAAAAGAATAAAGCGCCTTGAGGACTTTGACTGGAAGTTTAATCCCCAGCTGCCACGCAATGAGATTATGAGTTTACACCAGTCTTCCTGGGGTACCGATGTCAAAAACGCTGTTCTAATCGGACCCTCGGGCGTCGGCAAGTCTCATCTGGCGTCGGCCGTATGTTATCAGGCCATCCAGAAAGGGATACCGACGGCCTTTATCACTTGCTTCGATCTGGTCAACAAACTCAAGCGCTCGACCAGTAAATACACAATGAGCCAGTATTATTCTACCGTCAAACTCTTATGTCTGGATGAGCTCGGGTATGTCTTCCCAAGCCAGGAACAGGCAAACGATATCTTTCAGATAATCTCTAAACGCTCGGAGATCGCTTCAACTATCGTAACCACCAATCTTATTCCATCACAGTGGGGCAAGATATTCGAGGCGGCCACAGCTACCGCTATTTTAGATAGGCTCAGCTTAAACGGAAAGTTCATTACCTGTGAAGGGAGGTCTTATCGAAGTAAGAAATAATCGGGCTTCTTCTACTTTTAGGATTGATTGCAGGGGAACTATTGTCGGAATTTTGGATGCCCATGCGGCACCATTCGCTTACGAGGGAACCACCGTGATTGCTTTTGGTACCGTTGTCATGAACGCCAACAGGAGGGCGTGAAAGGCGTATATGATTCTTTGAAAGGCGTCGTTTTGGTGAATACGTGCGATGCCAGACGACGATTATATGACGCTTGGCGATTCTATGTAAAGACGCCGTTTGTTTATAGGCGGAGCTATCGCCGGAATATTAGCCGCTCATATGCCATCATACGCTTACGAGGGAACCGTCGTGATTACTTTTGGCGCCGTTGTCATGAACGCCAACACTAGTCCTAAAATCTGCTATAATCCCATCAATCATCCGATGTCATAAACACCAATAAGCCTATTGCGTGAAACA
>JAUYDB010000032.1 GCA_030691985.1 Candidatus Omnitrophota bacterium
CATATATATTAGCCGCCTTCCTTATCTCGGCGAGGATATCTTTCGGCACATCGCTGTCTATGTTCAGAACGCTCACCGCCCTGCCGCCCTTCTCGTCCCGGCCGAACGACATCCCTGCAATATTAATTGTGTTCTTCCCAAGGATAGTGCCGATCTGGCCGATGATCCCGGGAACGTCCTTATTCGATATAAAGAGCATATAACCTTCCGGCACAGCGTCGACATAGAATTCGTTGATCTTCACTATCCTCGGATCGACCTTTGTGAAGAGCGTCCCCGTAAGCGAACTTTTGGATTTATCGGTCTCGACCTCGACATGTATGAGGTTCGCGAAGTCCTGAACTTCCGCGGTCTTTGTCTCGATTATATTTATGCCGCGTTCTTTCGCTATCACAAGAGAATTCACAAAATTGACGGTCTCTTGAAGTATCGGTGTCAGCATGCCTTTCATAATGGAGACCGTGAACGGCGAGAGGTCGTATTTAAGTATATCCCCTACATACCTTATCTTGACCCTCCTTATATGCCCTTCTGCTAACTGCGCGTGTATTGAACCGATCTTTTCCGCCAGCTTCAGATACGGCTCTATCGTCTTATAAACTTCGGGATCCACGTATGGCATATTGACCGCGTTCCTCACGCCGCGGTTTAAAAGCGCGTCGCGCACTGTATTTGCCACATCCACCGCCACATTCGCCTGCGCCTCCTCTGTCGAGGCGCCGAGATGCGGGGTAAGGACAACTTTTTCCAGCTTCAAAAGCCTTGAACCCTTGGGCGGCTCTTCCTCATAAACGTCAAACGCCGCTCCGGCGACCTTTCCGGACTCTATGGCCTTCGCAAGCGCGTCCTCGTCTATTATGCCGCCTCTCGCGCAATTTATCACCTTCACGCCCTTCTTCATAAGAGCGAATTCCTTATCGGCAATCATATGCTTAGTCTCGTCGGTAAGCGGGGTGTGGACGGTGATGTAATCGGACTCTTTCAATATGGTCTTCATGTCCGCCAGCTCTATTCCCAAGACTTTGGCCTTATCCGCCGACAGATAGGGATCGTAGGCAATGACCTTCATCTCAAAGCTGAGCGCTCTTTTGGCGACCTCGGCGCCGATCCTGCCAAGGCCAAATATGCCAAGGACTTTGCCGTAGAGCTCCGAGCCCATAAATTTCTTCCTCTCCCACTCGCCCCTCTTCATCGAAAGGTCTGCCTGCGGGATATTTCTTGAAAGCGCGAGCATCATTGAAAACGTATGTTCCGCGGTAGAGATGGTATTGCCGCCCGGCGTGTTTACAACGATGATGCCTTTTTTTGACGCGGCATCCACATCCACATTGTCGAGCCCTACGCCCGCCCTTCCGATTATTTTCAGCTTCGAGGCCGCGCCTATGACATCCTCTGTCACCTTCGTGGCGCTCCTGACGAGAAGGGCATCGTAATCCTTTATTATTTTCTCGAGCTCTTCGGGCGTAAGTTTAGTATTGACATCGACGCTAAACTCCTTTTCCTTCTCAAGGATCTCCACCGCCTCTTTCGAGAGCGAATCACTTATCAATATCCTGAATGGCATGTCTTTGTCTCCTCGTTATCCCTTCAACACACGCTCCGCCGCGGCCACGCCGCTTCCGGGCACAAACTTGTGCCCAAGTTTCGCAAGCGCCTGTTCGAGCGCCTTCAGCGACTCTATGATGTAGTCTCTATCAATGCCACCCATGTGGGCGGCCCTGAATATCCTGCCCTTAAGGGCCTCTTGCCCTCCCGCGAATGTCACACCGCTTTCTGTCTTTAAAAGCTTTATGATATCATCGGCGTTTATCCCGGCAGGGGCATTTACGCCCGTAACCGCCGAAGACGGAGATTTCGAATATATCCCAAGGGCCATCGCCTTAACGGCCTGGCGGAATGCCTCTGCCGCTTTTTGATGCTCCGCTGTCACATTGTCTATGCCAATTTTATTTATAGCCTCCACCGCTTTTCTCAACCCTATAACAAGAGTTATCGCGGAGGTGAACGGGGTGTCGGTATCGGCATAGGCCTTTTTGTATTTTTTGAAATTGAAATAAAATTTCGGCAATTTTGACGTCTCAACCGCTTTCCACGCCTTCGCGCTTACCGAACAGAACGCGAGCCCGGGCGGTATCATAAGCCCTTTCTGGGAACCGCATACCGCTATGTCCACTCCCCACGCGTCATTTTCAAACCCATCGGCGCCAAGCCCGCTTATCACGTCACAGATAAAGAGCGCATCTGTTTCCCTGACCACTCTACCTATCGACTTTATATCATAAACCGTTGCCGTAGACGTCTCGCAAAGCGTGGTATATACCCCCTTGACGCCGGGATTCTTATCGAGCTCCTCCTTTATGACTTCAGGCCCGGGCGCTGTGCCCCACTCTATGTCAATCGGAATAACTTCTACGCCATATGACTTCGCTATATCCCCGAATCTCTCGCCGAACTTTCCGCCGCGCACTACTATGATCCTGTCTCCGGGCGACAACACATTTACGATTGACGCCTCCATCGCGCCTGTTCCGCTTGACGTAAAAGTGAATATGTCTCCGGAGGTCTTAAATATCTTCTTCAAACCCTCGGTGGCGTCCTTAAATATGGCCTGATATTCCTTCGTCCTGTGATGGATTATAGGCTTCGCCATCTCGTTTCTTATATCTTCCGGAACCGGCGTCGGGCCGGGGGTCATTAGGTAGTTTTTGATCATATGATATCTCCTGTTTTTAGCGTATAGCGTTTAGCGGATAGCGTATAGTAGAGTCAAACACCGAGTTTAGTAGTTAGCGTTGAGTATATAGTTTTTATTTTCCTATCCGCTATCCGCTATACGCTAAACTTGTCGTCTGACTTCATCACGCTATTTTTTCTTTGCTATATTCGTGATCACCTCATCGACTATGCCATACGACTTCGCTTCTTCCGCGGACATGTAATAGTCCCTATCCGTATCTTTCTTTATCTTGTCTAACGGCTGTTTCGTATGATGGGCTATTATTTCTTCGATGCGCGAACGCAGCCTCAATATCTCCTCGGCCTGTATGCTTATGTCGGCCGCCTGCCCCTCGAACCCGCCCCACGGCTGATGTATCATTATCCTCGCGTGCGGCAGCGCATATCGCTTGCCGGGCCTGCCGGCTGCGAGAAGCACGGCCCCCATGCTCGAGGCCTGCCCGACACAGTAGGTATTTACATCCGGCTTCACAAATTGGATGGTATCATATATCGCGAGTCCGCTCGTGACGGAACCTCCGGGCGTATTTATGTAGATGCTTATATCTTTATCGGAATCTTCCATCTGCAAGAATAACAATTGAGCGATTATCAGATTAGAGACTGTATCGTCTATGGCCGTTCCGATAAATATTATCCTGTCCTTCAGAAGCCG
>JAUYDB010000103.1 GCA_030691985.1 Candidatus Omnitrophota bacterium
TAGATATACTATTTTCCTTAAGCCCGTATCTAAAACGGCGCTTTCAGGGACAGCCAATTTCTCTCCGATATCCGCCTTTATCCTCGCGCTCACGAACATCTCGGGCTTTAACTTATCTTCGGTATTAACAATTTCAACGCGCACCTGATTTGTCCTTGTTATCGGATCGAGCACGGGGCTTATCGACACAACTTTCCCATGGAATATCCCTCCCGGATAAGCTGTCGCCTCTACTTCCACGGGGGCGCCAACTTTAACAAGGCCTATTTCGTATTCATAAATCGATATGTATGCCCATACGTTTTCACCTTTTCCCGGTAGGTAAAGATTTGTCTGGGCCCTCCTGGTTCTCTCGAGTTCGATAATCTGATCATCACTCATCCCGAGAAGCTTCAGCTTATTACGCGCGGCCCCCCTAAGAGATTTTGCCCTATCTACAATGTCCTGCAATGGCGAGTCTTTTATGTTGTCTTCGTTTTTGAGGGCCTGGATAAATTCTTCCTGCGTTACAACAAGCTCCGGGTCGTACGCTATCTTGCCTGACGCGCGGATTAATTTTGTGAGTGTTTTTCTTACAACCGGCTCTGTCTTCACGCCGATCAATTGTTGTTTTTCCGCGCTTATCGTAACGATCGGGCCGGCAGCCTTGGAGCTGTCATCTCCTGTCGGCCGTTTCGATATCCCCACCACTTTACCGCTGGCAGTCGATATAACCTCGCCGCAGATGGGGCAGATTATCCTTTCACCCGGCTTCATACCTGTTTTTACGGTCATCGGGCAATTATTCATAGCGCACTTATGCTCGATACAAACTTCTTCGAGCGTCTTTTCTTCAGCGGGCGCAAGGCCTGCCATTTCATGGCCTTTATGCTCATCATCCTTAACAGGTTTTTCCGGCTCCGTTTCTTTCTTTACGAGCTTCATATTGCATATCGGGCAGTCGCCGGGCCTATCAGAGGTATATGCAGGGTGCATGGGGCAATAATACATCCCTTTGCCTTGGCTAGTTTTGCCGCCGACATCACTGCGGCCGCAGCCTGAAACCGCAAATAATGCCCCTGCCGCTAAAACAAGACATACAAGTATTACGGATATGCATTTATTTCTTCGCATTTTTCACCTCTTTTAGCTGATCATGATCGGCGCTTACACCTATCGCTCTTTCAAGATCCGCAAGCGCTATCCTAAGATCAAGGATCGCGTTATAGTGTTTAAGTTGAAAATCTACGAGCATCCTTCTTGAATCCAGCAACGTAAGAAAATCAGCTTTATCAGATTCATATCCTTTTATCGAGGCACTGAGGGTTTCTTCCGCCTGCGGCAAAAATGAGGTTTCATAAAGTTCTACCAGTTTTTTATTTGCTTCTACTCGAGCATAAGTATCTCGCACATCAAAAAGAACGGCCTTCTCTTTTGCCTCGTATTCGGCTTTCAGCATTTCAAGCTCTGATTTCATCTCTTTTACGCCAAAGGCCTGCTTTTGGAAAAACCACAAAGGAATTGTCACCCCCAGCGTTCCCGCCCATGCATTTCCAACAGCCTTATCGCCCTGTACCATCTGTTTATATTTCAGGGTAAAATCGGGCATGAATTCGTTAAGGGACAGGTCGTAAGCAGCCTTTCCTCGTTCGATGGCGTAGCGGTACACTTTAAGCTCAGGGTTATTCATCTCGGCCAGTGAATAATATTCATCTAATGTACGGACAAATCTTATAGCCTCTTCGGGAGCGGGAACGCCTATCTCTTCCCCCGGGTCTCTATTAAGGAGGGTATTCAATCTAGCCTGCGCCGTAACACGTTTTTGTTCCAGCATGATAAGTTCAGTGTCAACTGCAGCCAGTTCAACCTGCGCCTTAAGAGCATCGCCTTGGGTTCCTAATCCTTTTGAGTATCGGGCTGTGGCGCTTTGTGAAACCTGCTCCAAGATGCCTTTGTTCTCCTCATTTATTTCGATTGATCTGTAAATATAAAAAAGCTCTGCATACGCGCTTTTTGTGCGGGCGATTATTTCTTTCTCCTTTGCCTTATAACTTTCGTAAGACATTTTGGCGATTTTCGAAGCTATTTTGGCGCGAAGATAAAGCTTTGTAGGAAATGGAATATCCTGGGATATGGCGTACGTTTTCATCGGATCACCCGTCAGCATGCGGTCAGCGTAAATCTTATCGTATTCCAGCTCAACCATGGGATCATTTAAACTTGCCGCTTGCGGTATGCGAGCGGAAGCTGCTTCATGCGCGCGTCTTCCGGATAGTATTTCAGGATTTGATTTTAATACTTCATCAATCGCGGCGTTTAATGTTAAATTCTCTCCGGCGCGGGTATTAACTTGTGGAACAATAAAAAATATGAAAACATACATGAAAAAATAGACAATCATCTTCTTTGTCATATTCACCCTCTGAATTTTGAAATGAGTTTAAGAATTTCTTCCATCTTTTCTTCTCTATCTTTTCTGGAATCGCTTCTAAACGCGGAAATAACGCAAGTCTCAAAATGTTTCTTGAGGATTTTATTTTCTACGTTCTCTATCGCGCCGACGATGGCGTGCAACTGTGTTAAAATATCGACACAATATTTCTTTTCCTCAATCATCTTCTGAACGCCGCGGATCTGGCCTTCTATCTTCCTTAAATAGGATAATACTTCCGCATGCTCCATATTTTGCGTTTCCTCATGCTTCATATCAAGGGCGTGATAATATTTAATAAATCGGTATCGCAATATGCAAAAATTTCAACTATCTTC
Organism: Candidatus Omnitrophota bacterium; assembly: GCA_030691985.1. Classification (GTDB taxonomy): domain Bacteria; phylum Omnitrophota; class Gorgyraeia; order 2-01-FULL-45-10; family 2-01-FULL-45-10; genus JAUYDB01. Next base: position 2,749 of record JAUYDB010000103.1, read on the forward strand.
ATAATGGAGTATACCATACCCCCCTATGGTATGTCAAGTATTTTTTCGAAATAATTTATGTCTGTACTTTATAGTGGGCGCAACCAGGATAGATAAGATGCATTCGGAGATTGAAGCCGTTTCAATCCACGCGCCCGCACGGGGCGCGACAAGAGATGACCTACTTCTAAAAAACAGAATATCGCCGTTTCAATCCACGCGCCCGCACGGGGCGCGACTCATTAAAGACCAACTACTTGAAAAGGAGAAAGTAGTTTCAATCCACGCGCCCGCACGGGGCGCGACAGCGCTACTTTCAGAATCGGGCGAGAACATCGCTGTTTCAATCCACGCGCCCGCACGGGGCGCGACCAAGCTAAAGCCAAAGCATTGTCAACGGTTGTCTTGTTTCAATCCACGCGCCCGCACGGGGCGCGACAAGAAAAGCGACGCAGTTTTCATCCACTTATCAGCCGTTTCAATCCACGCGCCCGCACGGGGCGCGACCTTAAATTATGAAACTTTGACTGAGGACATAGTATTGTTTCAATCCACGCGCCCGCAC
>JAUYDB010000133.1 GCA_030691985.1 Candidatus Omnitrophota bacterium
CCTAAAGGGGAGAGGGAATTCCCTCATAATTTCCTCTCCCCCGAAGGGGGAGAGGATTAAGGTGAGGGGGAAATTGCGCCAATTTGGACAGCTATGATTGTGTCCCCCGATTTCCTCTGTGTCCCCCGATTTCCCCTACAAATATAAGGAGCATGCTATGGACTATTTACTGACCGAACAGCAGGTTATGATCAGGGATCTGGCGCGGAAGGTTGCCGATGAGAAGATACGGCCTGTGGCCGCTAAGTATGACGAAACCGAGGAGTTTGCCTGGGAGATAGTCAAGGTCCTTTCCGATAGCGATCTCTTCGGTATATACATACCGGAACCCTACGGCGGCCTGGGGGGCGGCGTTATGGAGATGTGCTTAGTGGCGGAAGAGCTCTCTCGGGCCTGCGGTGCCATAGCGCTGGGTTTTGCGGGGACGGCGCTCGGGACATATCCTATATTATTATATGGAAGCGAGGAGCAGAAGAAGAAGTACCTGCCGGACATAGCCAGGGGCAAGAGGCTTGCCGCCTTTTGCATAACGGAAGCCGAGGCAGGCTCAGACGCGGGCAGTATAAAGACCAACGCCAGAAAAGACGGCGATTATTATATCCTGAACGGAACGAAACAGTGGATTACAAATGCCGGCGAGGCGGAGGTCTATACCGTTATAGCTATGACGAACAAGGCTAAAGGCGCCAGAGGCGCGAGCGCGTTCATAGTTGAAAAAGGAACCAAAGGTTTAGAGTTCGGGCAGAAGGAGAAGAAGCTGGGTATTAGGGCATCCGCCACGCGCGAAGTGATATTCACGGATTGCAGGGTCCCTAAAGAGAACATCATATCGAAGGAAGGCATGGGATTTATAGTCGCTATGAAGACATTCGATAATTCAAGGCCGGGAGTGGCGGCGCAGGCGCTTGGTATAGCTCAAGGGGCTTTCGATCATGCGCTTGAGTATTCGAGAAAGCGCGTCCAGTTCGGTGTTCCCATCTCAAGCTTCCAGGCGATACAGCATATGCTGGCCGATATGGCTACGCAGATCGAGGCGGCGAGGGCGCTCATATACGCGACCGCGAGAATGGTGGATTCCGGCGCGAAGAGTATTTCGAAAGAGTCGGCCATGGCGAAGGTTTACGCCAGCGATGTCGCGATGAAGGTCACAGTGGATGCCGTCCAGATATTCGGCGGATATGGCTATATGAGGGAATATCCGGTGGAAAAATATATGCGCGACGCCAAGATCACCCAGATATATGAGGGCACTAACCAGATCCAGAGGAACATCATCGCGGCGAATTTGATCAAGGAGAGCATTAAGCAGTGAGTAGAGTCAGGCAACAAGTTTAGCGGTTAGCGTATAGCGTATAGTAAGTCGGACGAAGATTTCCTATACGCTAAAACGAAAGAATGGAGTTTGCGGTGCACATAGTCGTCTGCATAAAACAGGTCCCAAATACCACGGACGTAAAGATAGATCCGGTCACGAACACGCTCATCCGCGACGGTGTCGAGAGCGTCATAAATCCGTTCGATACCTATGCCATTGAGGAGGCCGTCCGCCTTAAAGAGAGGGTCGGCGGCAAGGTCACGGTAATAACGATGGGCCCTCCGCAGGCGGAAAACGCTTTGAAAGAGGCCATCTCATTAGGCTGTGACGAGGCCATCCTTGTAAGCGATAGGTCGTTCGCCGGCTCTGATACCTGGGCCACCAGCTATACGCTGTCGTGCGCGATAAAGAAACTCGGCGCTTTCGATGTTATAATATGCGGAAAGCAGGCCTCGGACGGGGATACGGCTCAGGTCGGGCCGGGCATATCCACCCATTTGGATATACCTCAGGTTACCTATGTCAAAAAGATAGAGGAGATATCCGATAACAGGGCGAAGGTCGAGCGCATGACGGAAGAGGGGTACGATATCATCGAAACTCCCGTTCCATGCTTATTTACCGTTGTAAAAGAGATAAATACCCCAAGGATACCTTCCCTTAAAGGCATGATGAGGGCTAAATCGGCCAAGATCACCAGGTGGACGGCTGAAGATATTGAAGCCGATCCAAAATCGATAGGATTGGATGGTTCTCCCACGCGCGTTGTCAAAATATTCACACCGCAGCCGAGAAAGGGCGGGGAGATACTGAAAGGCGATCCGGTAGATGTAGCGAAAGAGCTCGCGGAATTATTAAAAGATATAGTCATTTAATTCGTACTCCGTCATTGCGAGGAATCCCGACGAAGTCGGGATGACGAAGCAATCTAAAGTTTTTATCTGAGGAAGACATGCCAGGTTTAATCCAAATATTACTTGATAAATGCACGGGCTGCACGCTTTGTGTGAAGTCGTGTCCTTTCGGCGCCGTTCACATGGCAAATAAGAAGGCCGTGATAGACATGGCGAAATGCACCCTTTGCGGCGCGTGCGTAATTGCCTGCAAATTCGCGGCTATCGAGATAAAGAAAGATGCAGGCGTAAAAAAAGACCTCACGTCTTATAAAGATGTCTGGGTATTCTGCGAGCAAAAGAAAGGCATCATACAGACGATCGCTTTTGAGCTCCTCGGAGAAGGTAAGAAGCTCGCCAAAAAGCTTGGCGTAAAACTCTGCGCGGTTATCCTCGGGCATGGTATAGAACCGAAGATTGAAGAACTGTCACAGCGCGGCGCGGATAAAATTTATATAGTGGACGCGCCTGAATTGAAATCATACCAGGACGAACCATATACCAATGTCCTTGTGAAACTGATCGAGGAATACAGGCCTGAGATTATGCTGTGCGGCGCGACAACTATCGGCAGGAGCATGATCTCGCGGGTCGCGATAAATATAGATGCCGGCCTTACAGCCGATTGCACGGGTCTCGATATAGACGAGAAAGAGCGGCTTCTTTTGCAGACGCGTCCGGCATTTGGCGGGAACATCATGGCGACCATCATAACGCCCAATCACAGGCCTCAGATGGCGACGGTCAGGCACAAGGTGATGAAGGAGGCCGAAATACATAAATCGCACAGGGCGGAAGTCATACGAAAAACTTACTCCGGCGACGTTCTTAAATCGAGGACAACGCTTCTTGATATCGTAGAAGAGATCGAGGAGACCGTTAATCTGGCGGAAGCCGATATCATAGTCTCTGGCGGCAGGGGATTAGGCGCCGCTGAGAATTTTTCCGTTGTAAAAGAGCTGGCCAAGGCCCTGGGTGGCGCGGTCGGCGGTTCGCGCGCTACCGTAGATGCCGGATGGATTCCATATTCGCACCAGGTCGGCCAAACGGGCAAGACCGTCTGCCCGAAGCTCTATATAGCCTGCGGCATAAGCGGCCAGATTCAGCACCTGATAGGAATGCAGTCCTCAAAAGTGATCGTAGCCATCAATAAAGACCCCGATGCCCCCATATTCAAGGTCGCCACATACGGCATAGTAGGCAACCTCTTCGAAGTCATACCGCCCCTAACCAAAGAATTCCGCAGGATCCTCAAGAAATAAATAACAGAAATTTTTCGGATTTGACACTTTTGGCTATATGGCCAGGGGGCTTCGCCTAATTTTGTTTTTCAAGGAATAATCCTTTTGGTTTTGTTATGTTAAGTTTTACAGCAGCTATGGATATAGCGGTCATAAACGTTTCGTGGCGACGCATCCTAAACAAAATTTATACGGCTCAACCCCCGTGGCCATATAGCCATTCGACAGGAGCTGGAAAATTTCCCGTACGTTAGCATATAAAAAAGCTTGATTTTGTCCCTTGATGCTTATAATATAATAAGGTATACTTATTATATAAGTGACGCTAGAGTTAAAATGCGCTTGCTTGAACGGCGAATGAGGTGCCGATCAGGCAGGTATATTTTTTTGCCAGTTATTTAACGGCTTTAATAAGCCGAAACAAGGATACTGTTAGATATGTCAGACGCTAGATCTAATAGTGCTGTTTCTACCATAGGCTTAAATAAGAAAAGGCCATTTAAGGTGATGGTGTGCGCTGTCACCTTAGTGGCCTTTTTGGTTAATACGTTTGCGTACGACCTCTCTTGGGCCGTACCCGAAGTTAATGCGCAAATCCAAAAACCTGTCATTGCGAGGAATCCAGACAAAGTCGGGATGACGAAGCAATCTAAAGATAACCTCGCCACCACCGATTTTACTATACCCCAATACCTCGGCACCATAAGAGACTGCTGGCAGTCACAAACATCCACCCTTCGACGCGGCCAACGATTAAGCAAAGGCCTTGCTCAGGGTGAATATGGATCACTCCCTTCGGTCGTGATTCATATTCAAGACGCCCACTGCAACTA
>JAUYDB010000188.1 GCA_030691985.1 Candidatus Omnitrophota bacterium
CCGAGCACCGAGCTTGTCGGCAAAATCCGCGATACATTGGGGATAAAAGCCCTTGCCTTCGATCCGTGCGACAGGGGCGAATTCAATGTGGCCCAGGTGGAAGGGATCATGCTGGCTTTAAGGGCGCTGCGCTCGAATGACATTAACCGCCTGCGGGCGGCCTTCAAATCCCTGGCAAAGAGGACCCTGACCCAGAAGGAAATGACGATAACCGATATCGATGAATTTGCCAGGAGCATGACATTTACTTTACCCGCCGCTAAAGTCCTGGATACCGAGGTGAGGAGATTAACTGATATTATCAGCAAAAATATCAGAACCGCTGCGTAAAGTCCACCCCGGGGTGTAAATAAACTTGATTTTATTAATAATTTTACACCCCGGGGTGGAATGGATAATTTATGAAACGACCAATCCTGTATATAGCCATACCGCTTTGCGCGGGGATATTCCTGGCGCAATTCTTTAAGATCCCTGTCGTATATCCGATCATATTAAGCGCCGCGTTCATAACGATAGCGTTAATAAAATCTCATAAAAATATTCTTTCTCATCTTGCTCTATATTTTGCCATCTTCTTCTTCGGCATTGCCGTGTATCAGAATTCGATCCTGCTGCCCACTGATCACATATCCAAATATGTTCAGGAAGTGCCGGAAAAAGTTTTTGTCCAAGGCGTGATCATCGACGATCCGGTGACAGTTGAGACCGTATATAGAAAAGAGAAGACGACGTTTACGCTTCGGACGCAGGGATTGTGGAAAAGGGGTCAGACCCAATCAACTGGAAATAGAGGAGTTGGGTCAGACCCCTTTTTGTCAGACCCCTTTTTTCCGACTCGCGGGCTTACAATGGTTAATCTATATTCTGATAAGAAACCGTCATTGGAGTTCGGCGATGAGGTTATACTGCAAGGCACGCTATCAAAAATTACAGGCCTGAAAAATCCCGGGACGTTCGATTATCCGAAGTATCTCGCGATACGTGATATATATTCGGTCCTGAAAGTGAGGGATTTTGATGTTGTAAAAAAACTGGGCGCGGGCAGTAAATTACATATTAAGAGTTGGGCGTACAAATTGCGGCGGTTTATCCGCGAGGCTTGCGATAAGCATCTGGAAGGCACGAACGCCTCTTTCATGAAGGCTATATTGATCGGCGATAGAATTGGGCTGCCCGACGATATCAAGGATTCGTTCGTCAAGACAGGCACTGTACACATCATAGCGATAAGCGGCCTCAACGTCGGCATGATTGCGGCGGTGATCATGTTCTTTCTCGCAATGGCGAGGATCCCGCGAAAGGCAGACCTTGTCTTCGTATCGTTATTCATGATCGTTTATTGTTTTACGGCGGGCGCGTCGCCGCCGATAGTGAGGGCCGTGATAATATTCATAATAATCACGGCAGGTTATCTTATCGATAGGACGTCCGACATGCTGAATTCGCTTTCGCTGGCGGCCGTCCTGATACTTCTGTATAACCCGAAGGAATTATTCGACCCGAGTTTCCAGCTGTCGTTCGCTTCCGTAGCGGGGATTATAATTTTTACGCCGCGGCTGGAAAATATTCTCGGCGCGAATAAGGCGCGCGCCGGCCTGTTTTTCGGCAAATTCTATTCATATTGCCTGAAGGGAGTGTCTGTTTCAGCGGCGGCGTGTCTTGTGATATGGCCGATCGTCGCTGCCTATTTCAACATAGTTTCCGTAATATCGGTTGCGGCGAACCTGATCGTCGTGCCGATACTTTTTATCCTGACGGCCGCGGCTTTCCCGTTCATCGCCGCGAGCCTGTTGCCCGGACCTTCGGCAACTATCGTGGCCGCAGGGATAAGCATCGTCGAGCAATTCCTGTTTACCGTGAACGGCTATCTCGCGCGTGCGCCGATGGCCTATTTCAGGACAGCGGCGCCGTCGGGGGAGTTCCTTGTTCTTTACTATGCATTTCTTGCCGCGGTACTTCTTCCGAAATATATTTTTTTCCGCAGGACGAGGATCTACAGGAAACATTTGTTGCTGGCGCTTCTTGTGGCTTTCAATATCCTGGCGTGGAAGGGCGTCGTATTTCCGGAAAATAAAAATCTGAGAATGACTTTTCTGGATGTCGGCAGCGGCGACGCGTCGGTGATAGAATTGCCGGAAGACGGAGCCATACTTATAGACGGGGGGAGCGGCGGGGGAGAGGGCAAGTTCGACATCGGTAAAAATGTCATCGCGCCGTTTCTCTGGAACAGGAATATCCGCTCGATCGACGCCGTCATCTTAAGCCATTTCCATGAAGACCATCTCGGAGGCCTTATCTACATCCTGAACAATTTTAAAGTCGGCTGTGTCATCGATAACGGCGCCTCCGTCCAAAACAGCAGGGTATATGATGATTACATAAGGACGATAAAACGGCTGCGCATAAAACATCTTGTCGCCGGAGAAGGAGATACGATAGGGCCGTTCGGCGAAACAAGGATCTATGTCCTCAATCCCGGGAAGGAGGGTGGATTTTCCGACTCCAATGATAATTCTCTCGTCCTCAAAATCGTGAATAAAAATTTCAGCGCGCTTTTCTGCGGCGACGTAATGTCGGGCGCCATGGCAAGGATGCTTTCTGACGGAGAAAACCTTAAATCGGACGTGATAAAAGTGCCGCACCATGGGGGAGGGCTCGGCGATAAAATGATCGTAGAAAAGTTTTTCTCCGACGTGGAACCGCGGATAGCGGTGATAAGTTCCGGAAGTGAAAATGGGAAGATCGTTTCGACCAATTCCGTATCCGATATTATAACTTCTTTAAATTCAATATGTTATGTAACAAAACAGGACGGAGCCGTTTCGATAGAGGTCGATCCGGTTTCCGGCAAGATAGCCCATTTTCGAGCAAATAACTAACTTTTTTATATTTTACCTTGACAAAGAATATTTTGTGTGGTATACTTTTCCTAAGATAAATTGTGTTTATCGGGATTAATATTTTTTTTATCGTTGCCAAAGAAAGGCGATAGTAAGATGGATGAAAATACCGGCAGTGTGGTTGAGAAGAGAAGATTTACGCGGGTCAAAGTCGGTGTGCCTCTGCAGTATAAGAATCTGAAAAAAAGCCTAGACATATCGTCGGGCGCGTTGACGAGAAACCTGTCGGAGGGAGGGGTCTGTTTCAAGACCACCGAATTTATCTCCCTCGCGTGCAGGCTGGTCGTCGAGATAACGATACCGACCTCGGTGAAGCCGATAAAGGCGATATCAAAGATAGCGTGGATCAGGAAGCTGCCCGCCGGAAACCAGTATGAGCTGGGGAACCAGTTCCTGGAGATGGCGAAAGAAGACAAGCTTCACATATCGAACTTCATAAACGAATCGCTGAATACGGGTATCTGACAGTTATAATTTTACCTTGAATTCCAGGCCGGGGCTGGAATATCGTTCCAGCACCGGCTTTGTTTATGCGCGATGCCCAACCTCTTGACTAATTCAAAGCCGGTATGATATAATTACAATCCAATGAAAATGAAAAAGACCGCGATATCTATAATTACCTTATTGGCGTGCGCGTCTATTTTTGCCGCCACGGCGTCCGCTTACTGGATATGGACGCCCGAGACGAAGAAGTTCATAAATCCGAAATGGGCGCCCAAGGACAGCCCCAAAGAGCAGTTCGACTGGGCCATGTCTTTTTATAATGCCAAGGATTACAAGCGCGCGGCCCCCGAGTTCGAGAAAGTCACCAAATATTACGAGTATTCCGAATACGCCTCCAAGGCCCAGTATTATGTCGGCCTATCCTACGAAAACATGGAAAAATTTTACACCGCGTTCGAGAATTACCAGAAGGCGATCGATAATTTCCCGCATATAGAGAACTTGGACGAGATAATAGCGAGAGAATTCAATATAGGGAAGATATACGCCACGAAGGATAACCCCAAAGTGATGGGCGCGGACATAATGGCGCCCCTTGACAGGGCGATAGATATATTCAAGAAGGTCGTCGAGAATGCGCCATACGGGAAACTCGCGGATGAGGCGCAGACCAATCTGGCCGACGCCTTGAAACGCGCGGAAAGATACGACGAGGCGGTCGGGGCG
>JAUYDB010000280.1 GCA_030691985.1 Candidatus Omnitrophota bacterium
ACTAAAGATCCTAGATGGCGGCATTAGCCGAAGGGGCACCTGCCGATAGCTGCCCTATCGGGGTGGGATGAAAAATTTCCCACCCCTCACTTATACACTACCTCGACAAGGCTGCCGTCTTCGAGCTCGACCGTGACCGAGCGCTTGATGGCATTGACGCTGACAATCTTCCCTGTTCCCTTTTCGGTCTTAAGCGTCTCGCCTTCGCGGGGAAGGCCTTTCATGAGCTCTTTATAAGTCTTATGCTCATAGCCGAGACAGCACATAAGCCGGCCGCAAAGCCCCGATATCTTGGTCGGATTCAGCGACAGGTTCTGCTCTTTTGCCATCTTTATCGTGACCGGCTCAAAGTCTTTTAAATATGTCGCACAGCACAGCGCCCTGCCGCACGGGCCCAACCCCCCGAGGATCTTCGCCTCGTCGCGGACGCCAATCTGCTTTAATTCTATGCGCGTCTTGAAGACATTCGCGAGGTCCTTGACGAGATCCCTGAAATCGACCCTCCCATCGGCCGTAAAATAGAATATTATTTTAGACCGGTCGAACGAAAATTCGCTGTCGATAAGCTTCATGGGGAGACGCCGGGCCTCTATCTTCTTCGAGCAGGTTTGCATGACCTCTTTTATCTTCTTCTTATTTTTATCTATCTGCATCATGTCCCACGGATTGGACTTCCTAATAACCTTCTTTAAAGGCTCTTCAAGGTCCGAATCAAGCATCGCCTCCATCTCTGACAGCACCTGGCCGTAATCGATACCCCTGTCGGCCTCCACAATGACATAATCGCCGACTCTGAATTTCATTCCCACGGGTGAATAATACGTAATCTTGCCCGCCTCCCGCAACCTCACCTGAATCACTTCATACATATGCATCCTTTAGCGCTTTACGCGATATTGGCCCCCAGCGCGCTCATCGCAAGTTTCGGATTCGCGTTCTGTTTCAAATAGGAAGCCGTTAAGATTATCTGCCTTACCGCATTATCCAATTTTTCAAAATCCGTTTTTCCCGCCTCGATAAAAAGAGCGTCCTTTTTATCGGCGTTAAAAAACACGGTTCCGTCTTCGGCCTCTCGACTTTGCCCGGGGTCGTCCTGAGCATTTTGTCGAAGGACGGAGCCTTTGATCTTGGCTACGAGGAGGTCCCTGTACCATGTAAGCATTATATCTAAGCACAAACCCAGGTCCTCCTTAGGGATATCTTCAAAATCAGAAACAAAAAAGGCCCCGTCAATAATGCCTTTTATTATCCGTGAGCGCTTAGCCGAAAAATCTCCCCTTCCGTATCTCAACGCCTCTCCGATCCTTCCTGACGAAAGGCCTGACAGGGCCTCCGCGGCGGCATTGTCCATCTTGTGCGCTTCGGTAAGTATTGCCCTGACATCGCCGGTCTTAAGCGGAAAGAATCTCACCATCTGGGTGCGCGAGACCACCGTAGAAAAAAGCTTGCCCGGATTCGCGGTTATTAGTATCAGGACCGACCTCGGGGGCGGCTCTTCCAGCGTCTTTAAAAACGCGTTTTGCGCCACATACCCCATGCTATCCGCCTCGTCGATAATATATACCTTGCATCTCGCTTCGTACGGCTTAAGGCCGGCCGATATTATGAGGCCGCGTATTGCGTCTATCTTTATAGCGCCTCCCTCTTTTTCAGGCCGCAGTAAAAATACGTCCGGATGGTTCGCGGCGTCGATCTTCCTGCAGGAGATGCAACAGCCGCATCCATCGACAGGCTCAGGATGCGGTCCTGAGTTCATCGAACCCTTCGACAAAAGCTCAGGGTTCGATCCTGAGCAATGTCGAAGGATCGAAGGTCCGCATGGTTTCTCATTTGAGCCTTCCAGGCAGTTCAGCGCCTTCGCGAAATTAAGAGCGGTGAGCTTCTTCCCGACACCGGAGGGCCCTGAAAACAGGTAGGCGTGCGCGATCCTTTTACCGGCGATCGAATTCTTAAGAAAGAGAATCGCCCTATCTTGCCCTAATATATCTTTGAATGACACTCATGACCTCGCGCCTGACCAACTTTTGAGTCTTTGCAATGTCTTTCTCGACTTCTATGATTTTTATTCTATCCGGATTTTCTCTGGAAAGCTTCAGGTAACCGGCTCTCAACCTTTTGTGATACGAAACCTCTTTCTTCTCCATCCTGTCAGCGCCCTTGGCCCTGGCCCGCCTCAATCCCGTGACAACATCAACGTCGAGCAGTATGGTGAGATCGGGATTTAATCGGCGTGTTGCCATTTCATTCAGTTGTTCGATCTGCTTTAATGGGATGCCGCCGCCATATCCCTGATATGCCGTTGTCGCATCGCTGAAACGGTCGCATATCACTATTCTTTTATCGGCAAGCGCCGGCACTATGACTTCTTTCACAAGCTGGGCCCTGCACGCTTCAAATAAAAACAGTTCCGCAAGGACGGATATATCCATGCCCTTTGAATGTAAAAGGACGCTTCTTATCTTTTCTCCGAACTTCGTGCCGCCCGGCTCCCGCGTCCGGACCGGGGCATGGCGCGCCTTCAAATAGTCGTAAAGGAGTTTCGCATGCGTGCTCTTGCCGCAACCCTCCGGCCCTTCAAAAGTGATTAGTATGCCTTTTTTTATCCTTCGACTTCGCTCAGGATAAAAACCCTGAGCTTGTCGAATCCCTCGACGAAAGCTCGGGATTCGACCCCAAGCGAAGTCGAGGGGTCGAAGGGTTTTTAAACTCTCTGGCGCCATATTGTCCCGTCTTTCGTATCTTCTAAAATAATCCCTTGCGCCTCCAGCTCAATTCTAATCGTATCCGCTTCTTTGAAATCGCCTTTTTTTCGCGCCTCTGCCCTTTTATTTATCAATACCTTAACATCCATGCCCAGGTCTTTAGCGCCGGTTTTTTGACATAACTCCAACCCGAATACAGCCAATAACTCAAATAACGCGCCTTTAGCCTGCGATATAAATTCTACGTCGTCAATATTTTTATTTGTAATTAGCGCTAACTCGAATATGTAGGCCAGGCCTTGAGGCATATTGAAGTCGTCATCCATCGCGTCAATAAATTTCTCTTTTATCTTTTCTATCCGCTTATCTCCTTTGCCTGACAACCGACAACCGGCGGCTGATAACTTTCGGCCTATTTGAGCGGCCAAAATCTGAAGCCTCTCCTTCTGGCTCTTCATCTCGCCTATCTTCTCATCTGTGTAATCCACCGGATGGCGGTAATGGGTATTCAGAAACAGCAGTTTCAAATAATCCGGATCCTTATATCCGGCTATAAAATCCTTTATCGTTACGAAATTACCCGCCGACTTCGCCATCTTCTCGTTCTTTATCGTCAGGAGCCCGTTATGAACCCAGTATTTCGCGAACTTCTTTCCGGCGCCTTCGGATTGAGCGATCTCGTTCTCGTGGTGCGGGAATATCAAGTCTATCCCTCCGCCGTGAATATCAAATTCATCTCCGAGTATGTCGGAACTCATCGCGGAACATTCTATGTGCCAACCGGGCCTCCCGGCCCCCCATGGGCTCGGCCAGGAAGGCTCGCCTGTCTTGGCCTTCTTCCATAGAGCAAAGTCAAGAGGGTCTTTCTTATTTTCGCCCGGCGATATCCGCGCGCCCGCTTCCATCTTCCCGGGGACCTGATTGGAAAGCTTTCCGTAATTATCCGCCTTATTTATATCAAAATATACATCTCCGCCCGCCTCATATGCGCGGCCTTTTTTTATCAAAACCCCGATGAATTTTACCATCTTTGGTATGTATTCGGTCGCCTTCGGTTCTTTGTCGGGCCTCGCTATGCCAAGGATGGCCATCGCCTCATGATACGCGTCGAGATATTTTCTCGAAATTTCTTCTACTTTCTCTTCAAGCTTTGAACTTTCTCCGCCGTAGGCGGATCCGCCGATCTTCGTGGCGGAAGCTTCAAGTTTCGAGCTTCGAATCGCTTTCTCTATAATCTTATCATC
>JAUYDB010000018.1 GCA_030691985.1 Candidatus Omnitrophota bacterium
CCCCGCGTCACCCGTCCCGAACGAGTATGACCCGTGGCCTTGTGTCCATGTCGCCAGGGGCTTAAAAAAATTCCTCAATTCTCTCCCCTGAAATTTTTCATCTCACGAGAGACAGCAATCGACAAGATAAGCGTTGAATGGCCTTATGGCCATGGGGGTTGAGCCGTATAAATTTTGTTTACATTGCACTACCCTAAAACGTTTATGACCGCTGTATCCATAGCTGTAGTAAAACTTGAAATAATAAAACCAAAAGGATGCATTTCTTGAAAACAAAATTAGGCGAAGCCCCCTGGCCATAAGGCCAAGAGGGGCACGCGTGGGCGATCTGCCCTGTCGGGTTTAGATGAAAAATTTCTACTTCTTGCTACACAACTCCCAATATTTCGCCCACCTTAGGAAATAGCCCCATGAAAAAAGGATGCAGAATATTAGCCCATGCATGCCGTCTTTGTACCCTTTTTTCTTTATATACGTCTTAAAAAATATTTTTACCGGCCTCCATGTAAGATTATAGCGAATCTCATCCGATCTCGCCGCGCCATGCTTTTCAAACATCTCCTCGGCTTCATACCGGGTATACCTGTCGTGTTTTTGGATAAACTGGCTTATGGAGTTGAACGGGTAGTGATTTATCGCGAAATCGGCGTCCTTTACTTTGCCGTCGACCTTCACTAAGTGGTGGACCTTCCCCTCAAAGACCGTCTTCTCTCTTCTGTAAAAATTCACGATGCGGTGGCGCCGGCCGCCGTGCTCCATCAGGCGCCCCAGGAAGAATTGATCCCTGAAGACATTATAACCGTTGAATTCCGAACCGCTTTCAAGGATTCCTTCTATGGCCGCGCGGGTTTTGGGCGGCACCTCTTCGTCAGCGTCCAAAGCCAGTATCCAATCGCCCATGGCGTTCTGATTACCCACGTTGCGCTCAAGGCCGAAATCGCCTTCGAACTTATGCATTATAATCTTCGCGCCGTACTCCTTCGCGATTGCGGCTGTCTTATCGGCGCTATAACCATCTACGATGACGATCTCGTTCACCCACCTTAAGCTCTCAAGGCACCTGCGTATGTTATTCTCTTCGTTGTAGGTGATGATGACGGCCGAGACGCTCTCCCTTTTCATTTCTTTCCCTTCGAATTATCTATCATCTCGCGATATTTCACGTAGCTCATGAATTGATACAGCCCTGCCGCATATGAAATCACAAACCCCAGCAGGCCGTCCATGAAACCTTTCTTTAAGACGTACGCCTTTAAGAACCTGTCGAGAAACTTCCTGTACATCTTAAGAAAACCGATTTTACGCTTCTCATTAAACCACTTCTTAGCCTCAAGGGTGGTCTGGTTATTCAGGCTTTCGAAAAAGTCGTGATAATTTTTATACGAATAATGAACGATATCCTTGGTCAGGTGGCCGCATGTCCCGTCGATAAATACCCTCGGATGCACCTCAACCTCCTCATATTTAAAGCGCCCCTTGTCAAAGAGCCTCACCTTCGGGGCGGGATACCAGCCGCTGTGCCTTATCCACCTGTCGCCCATATATGTCTTTATAGGAATGGTATATGCCTTATCTTTCAGGGGGGCGTTAAATAATTGCCTTAATTCCATGCCAAGCTCAACGCTCGCCATCTCGTCCGCGTCAAGGCTCAACACCCAGTCATTCTTCGCCAGGCTATACGCGTAATTCCTGTGGGCGCCTTCGACATCCATCTTCCTTGAAAATACCTTATCCGTAAAACGCCTTGCTATCTCCACCGTCTTGTCCGCGCTATTGTCATCCAGGACTATGACCTCATCCGCCCACCCTAAGCTGCCAAGGCATCTCGCAATATTCTCTTCCTCATTCTTCGTTATCACAACTACAGACACAGAAATCTTCTCCACAATTTTTCTCCTCTCCCTACTGTTACCAGCAAAGCTGCCCTATTCTTCTGCCTTAACATTTTGAATCCTGGCGCAGCTATAAATTTTTACGGTTTCCCCTGTAGTAGATTGAAATTTTTTAAGCCTCGACTCTCTTATAGACACCAGGCCAGAGCCTTTCGCGACAGGACGGGTCCTGCCGCGGGGTCGTCCTGCGAT
>JAUYDB010000031.1 GCA_030691985.1 Candidatus Omnitrophota bacterium
GATATAGGAGAGAAATTGGCTGTTCCCGAAAGCGCTGTTTTAGATACGGGCTTAAGGAAAATAGTATACTTATCGAAAGCCGGTGATGTGTTGGAATCCAGAGAAATAAAGACAGGACAAAAAGCCGAAGGTTATTATGAAATCCTCGAAGGATTATCCGAAGGCGACGTCGTTGTAACGTCGGGGAATTTCCTTATAGATTCGGAGTCGAGATTAAAGTCGGCGGCTGCGGGTGAGCCAGCGCATAAGCAACACGGTCAGTGAGGGTTATGTTTAAGCATAACAAGCAGTAGCTGAGGATTAATTATGAGAGAATTTGTCGAGAAGATAATAGAATACTGCGCGAAGAATAAGTTCATCGTATTCGTGCTTGTAGCGTTCGCTGCGATCGCCGGCGTCTTCACGCTTAGAAACCTGCCGCTTGACGCGATACCCGATCTATCGGATACACAGGTGATAATCTATTCACGCTGGGACAGATCCCCTGACATAATGGAGGATCAGGTCACCTATCCTATCGTAACGGCTTTGCTTGGCGCGCCAAAGGTGAAAGCTATACGCGGTTTCTCCGATTTTGGATATTCTTTTGTTTATGTAATATTCCAGGATGGAACCGACATCTATTGGGCCCGCTCAAGAACATTAGAATATCTATCTAAGATAACTCCGCTTCTTCCGGATGGGGTTAGAACAGAGCTTGGGCCTGACGCTACCGGTGTCGGGTGGGTCTTCCAATATGCGCTCGTTGATGAATCCGGGACGCATTCTCTGGCGGAACTCAGGTCGTTTCAGGATTGGAATCTGCGTTATCATCTCCAGAGTGTTCCCGGTGTGGCCGAAGTAGCTCCGATAGGTGGTTTCTTAAGACAATATCAAGTAAATGTAGATCCGGATAAAATGCTTCTCTATCGCGTCCCGATAATGAAAGTGGTAGAGGCTATACGCAAAGGAAATAACGACGTCGGCGGCCGTCTTGTAGAGTTTTCCGGGGCGGAATATATGGTGCGTGGCCGTGGTTACGTGAAATCCTCTAAAGATATAGAAGAGATAGTTGTCGGTCTCGATGAGAAGACAGGGATTCCTATTCTGGTTAAAAATATAGCCAGCGTAGCGTTGGGACCCGATATACGCCGCGGCATTGCTGAACTCGATGGCAGGGGAGATGTTGTCGGCGGCATTGTTGTCATGCGCCACGGCGAAAGCGCCCTTCGCGTCATAGAAAGGGTGAAGGATAAGATAAAGGAGATAGAGCCCAGCCTTCCCAAAGGCGTGAAGATAGTAACCACCTATGACAGGACCGATTTAATAGAAAAATCTATCGATACCATAAACGAAGTTTTGGTGGAAGATTTTATTATAGTGGGGGCTATGATAATATTCTTCCTTATGCACCTGCCTTCGGCCATGATGCCGATAATCCTTCTTCCGATAGCCATGGCCATAGCGTTTATACCGATGGGGGGCATGAGACTTACCGTGAACATCATGTCGATCATGGGCATAGTCCTGGCCATCGGGGACATGGTTGACGTGGGAGTTGTCCTGGTAGAGAACGTCCATTCCAAATTACATGATCTTGGAGATGGTAAGATTAGCGGGGCACGGCAACAGGTCATGATAGACGCTATGAAAGAGGTCGGCCCTCCCATATTCTCTTCCCTTATGGTAACTGTTATAGGGTTTGTTCCTTTATTCAGTTTAGTCGGCCAGGAGGGGCGGCTATTCAGGCCGATGGCCGCGACCCAGATATTCGCCGTCTTCTTTGGAGCCATACTTTCCATAACTTTGATACCGGCTCTAATTATGATATTTTTGCGTAAGACCAAAGGCAAAAACATGGAAGACCATTTTGCCTCCCGCTTTTTAGCTAAATATCACAGGAAGATACTCGATTGGACATTTACGCATCGTAAAACCACAATGCTGCTGCTGATCGTATCCGTTATTCTCACCATCCCCATATTTTTAAGCCTGGGATCTGAGTTTATGCCGCCGTTATATGAGGGGAGCATACTCTATATGCCGACGACTCTGCCAGGAATTTCCGTTACGGAGACGGCAAAACTGCTGCAGACTCAGGATAAGATATTGAAGAGTTTCCCTGAGGTTGAACGAGTATTCGGCAAGGCGGGCAGGGCGGAGACATCGACCGATCCCGCGCCATTTTCGATGATGGAGACGACAGTCCTGCTTAAGCCGAAAAAAGAGTGGAGAAAAGTCCCTCTGTCAAAATATATCCCTTTTATAAAACGAACCATAACGTTCGAGGAACTAACCGCCGAGATGGACAAATCGATGCAGTTTCCCGGAGTGTCTAACGCCTGGACTATGCCTATAAAGGCGCGAATAGACATGCTCACAACAGGAGTGCGAACTCCCATCGGAATTAAAATCTTTGGCTCGGACTTAAAAGAGATTGAAAAACTAGGCGAACATATTGAGGCGATATTAAAAGAGGTGCGCGGCACCCGTTCC
>JAUYDB010000101.1 GCA_030691985.1 Candidatus Omnitrophota bacterium
ACATCGGCGCATATAAGCTCCCGTGGAAACTCTTCCGCGAATTCATGGACAAAAACTACGACGCTTTCCATCAGGATCCTACGCGATTCACGAATGTCGATATAGGGGAGACGGACTTGAGCACGATCGCGCTCCCTCCTCCCGCGCCGGGAACGACGGATATGGCGAGCAAGAGCAAGAAAGAACCGGACAATGATGTGTCTAAGGGCGAGGATACGAACCCGTTCATTCTGAAACATATAGACATGGGCATTGCGATAGAGGTAGACGCGGAGCGGGAGACAGTAATAATTATTGACAGGGATAAGACGAGACGGCGCAATGCTTTGCTCGAAGACAAGTACAGACAGAGTGGGACGTTCAAAAAGATAAGAGCGGCAAAGAATGAGCGACTTCTTAAAAGCATTCTTGATAAAGACCGCAGGACAAACAATTTCAGGAACCTTGACGATAAAGAGCGCGATAAGCTTATTGAAATAGCCAGGGGTATATCCGTCAGCCTTGTATTGGGCCACGGCATTATCGGAGAGACCGAAGCGGAATACAAAATAGCGCACGCGAGAACCGGGAATTCAAGACAGTCCCACGGTCTCGAACCGACAGTGTGGGCGGGCGAGTATCTATGTGAAGATATTTCAGCGGAGGATTTTGCCATGCTGCTTCTGGAAGAGTGTCAACATATCCTTAAGCCTCCGACGTGGATAGGCGAAAGATACATCAACCTGGACGGTAAGATATCCGAGGCCGTGAACCCGAAGGAAGTAATAGAGCATGAGGAGGATTTCCGAGGCCGTATGAAAAAAATGGCTTTATTGTCGGAAAGGAAAGCGCTTTTAGCGACCGGGCACGCGCGATTCGCGAACGAGATTAAATTGATAGCTGATAAAATACGCGGCAGGACCATCTCGCCCGAGGAAGTTACCGCGTTCATAGGCAGGCTGGTTGACGCGGGACAGGCGGGAAGCGCTGAAGACATAGCAACTGCCGCTATCCGCACGCCTCCCAAAAAACTTATTTTAAAAGAGATCGGTAAATGGGCCGATCTCCTGCGGAAGATATCAACCACCGCCGCGGATCGCGTAAGCGGACAGCAAAAACAACTGCTCATACGCGTACTGAAGGATGATAATAAAATACAGGAATTATTCTTCAAGGTAAGCGCGCGGTTCACCGGAATTCTTAACAGTATTGAATATGAGATTTATCGCGGAGACTGTACGGCGCTCATCGAGGATAAGCCAACCAAAAATATATCATCCAAACACGCATCATTCCTGCGCAGTTACTTTGTCGGCCTTATGGGCAGAAAGAGCGTTCTTACTGAACACGAGGAAGATCTTATACGATCCTTAAGCCTTGAGATATCGAGGACCGTAGCCGAACAGCGCAAGGGCAAGATACTCAAGAATACAGGCGAGCTAAGTTTCCGAGAAGGCATGAGGTTTAAGAAGATATTCAGCCGTTATTACCTGAAGGATCTGGAGACCGCGAAGCCGATGGTATTCAAGTATTTTACCTTGGTGGCATGGTCGGTATATGGCAGGTTTATAAGACCAGAGGAGAGAGGGAAGTTCGCGGATATAATAGTCAGTATCTTTAACCGCAAGGCCTACGAGGACATATTCCAGGATGCCAGCGTCTCCAGCGACGTGGAGATAACTCCGAAAGAAGCGATGAAGATATTCGATCTTGGCCGTTACGATTCCGCGAATACGGAAGAGCTTCTGCCGAACGAGCGCAGGATACTCGCGGCCGTCGAGCGGGCTCGCGCCTGCATGATGCCCGCATTTATATTTACACCGGCCGAATATTTCCCCGACGCGGTAGTGAATGCTTTGTCGCGCGAGAAAAATAGCGATGTTTTCACCATATCCATGAACGGATTTACGCAGCGCAAGGAATTTTTCGGCATGAATCTGCCGGATGCCGCGAACCCGAAGGCAGAGCCCAGAATACTTGCCGGAGCAATAGCCAGGATCATTGAATACGCGAAGGCCAATCCGGCCAGACAGGTGTACTTTGTCATGGAGAATCCGGATTTTGTATCCGGAGACATTCGCATGGCCCTGCATCAGTTCCTGCTTGAACGAAAGATCACCATAGAAGATGAGACCGACGAATCCGGCAGAAAGAAGGGTGAGATCGCGCTGCCCGACAACCTGCAGGTAGTGCTTACGATGGAAAGAGACAGCAGTGTAGGAGACGAGTCCTTCATGGACAGGGCGTCCGGCTGTTTCCTCGATGATGTCTCAGATAATGAGTTGAAAGAGTATCTTTGCAGGACAGTCGGAGTCCCGGACGTCGCGGCGGCATTTCTTGCTGATGAGATATATGGCAAATCGAAAAAATCCAGGGAGCTGCGGGATAGGGTAATGATCCAGGATATGGTCCAGATAGGTTACTATGTTGCAGGGATGCTCCGTGATAACAATATCAGTGTTTCGTTAAACGAGGTGGTGAGACAGGAGGCTGCGCTACACCTTGAGTCAAAATTCTCAAGCCTCCAGGATGAATCTGCCTTAAATGAGCTCAGCAAGATCGCGGGCAATGTCGCTGATGCCGCGGTAGAGATATCGCCCGATGGAAAGAGTATCGTATTCAACGGCATACGTGTAGACATAGACCCTTCCAGCAATTTTGGCGCTTATATAGCAAGAAAACTAAAATCTGACAAAAAGGTCCCGTTGTTCGGCGAGGCCCTGATAGAATTCTTGCCAAAGGACTATTTCCTCACGGGTATTGAAGAGCGCATATTCTGTCTTCTTGCCAGAGTCTACAAATACGCGCCGTCCAAAGTTGTGTTTCTGCAGGGGCTTCCGGGCGGAGGAAAGACGACTATCGCCAGAGTCTTCCTTGATGTTGTAGGATGCCGCCAGCAGGAATATACAATTAATAAGGAAGCCGACCTGTCGCTCTTCAGAGGCAGTCTGGGCCTTACGCCCGAAGGGCTTAAGATGCGCATAGCCGACTATTGGAAAGAATTGACGGCTGATAGGTCAGGCGTGATAATAAATGAGGCGGACATGCGTCTTAATCTTATGCAATGGCTATGGCCGGAGATATCCGGACGTCTGGGCCGGCTTGGATGGGAGTTTGCCTCATCCGATAAGAATAATCCGATGGGAAAAGCCGTATTCGGCAAGAACAGAATGCTCATACTGACCGGAAACGCGCGCAAGGACATGCCGCCTATCATAAGCGCGGCCATGCCGGCAACTTACTGCATGGAGCGCTCCGAGGACGATATTTACAAAATAACCGAGAAGATGTTCCTTTCGGGCTGGTCAAAAATGCCCGAGTTCGCCAGGAAACGCCTTACGAGGGAGAAGGCCCTGGATAAGGCGAAGATATTGAGCGCGGCGTATAACGCTATTACCAAAGGCGTGCGGGATAGTATATTTACATCCAAGAGAGAAGTTACACCCAGGCAGATCGAGCGGTTCAAGGACCTCTTGTTCAAGGCAGTCCAAGAAGGCTCTGATTTCGAGAATACATTCAGCGCGCTTCTCTACGTTATATTCATTGCGATGTGGGATAACCCCGACGACATGCGCGCCGCAAACGGTATAATACGCACGCACGTCGCGGACAGTTCGCCGCCGCTTTCCGGCGAAGAATTGTTGGATTTCTGCGGTAGATTTCCATTGCGCATACCTCTACTCATACTTACCGATGATACTATAAGTTTTGACGAGATACGCGCCAGACTCCTCGCCTTAGAACCCGGCATAGAAGAAGAGTTCATTCCGCTAAGCCGTTTTCATACCAGAAAGAATCTGATAGGCGGCATAAGCCGCGGCCCTGAAGATAAGGAAGCGGTGAATAAATTAGGCATACTGCCGTGGCTCATTCTTAAAAATCATCTGAGTGGACAAAAAGTATTCTGCTGGATGCCCGGATATCTAAATCTTAACCCGCAGGTGGTCCCTGTCCTCAACGAATTTTTCCAGACAAACTGGTTAGACGTAAAGGAGGTACTGGACGACAGCGTCGTCCAGTCTGTAGTCGCTCAAGGGACAGAAAAAGGCGTATATGAGCGATTGGCTCGCGAGTTCAGCGCGGCGACAAAAAAGGATCTTCCGCCTAACCCCGATCTTCTTGATAACGGGCTGAAGAGGGAGTTTGCCAGATTTCTCATAGGATATAAGAGCGATAATCTTTTGATCCGCGCGCTGGGATCGACAGGGGATCCGATAGCGCTCCATCCGGCCGACGTTGACAGATTCTTTACCGTAAATGTTTCTGAAATCTATAGCCCCCAATGGATCCGCCGCCGCGCGGAAGCGGCCCTTACCGCGATCCGGGACGCCGAAAAAAAGACCTTTATCCTTAAATGTATAGAAAACGCGTTCCGGCTGTATAAAGAAGAGAAGGATGAAGATATTTATCCGCATAACCGCTTAAGCCGCGCCGATATAGACATATTCTTGCGGGAATTGACGGAAAGAAACGCGAAAAATCCCGTAACGCGGGAAGAAGTAATGCTTCTTGCCTATCATATTTTGGGCATGGGCCTTACGTGGCGGGAAGAGGTACCCGATGAGGGCGTGCATGAAACAGATTACCGCCTTTATTACGCGAAGGCGATAGGCCTTGAGCCGGGCATGGTTCGGTACGATCGTGATTTTGTAAAAGAAGGCGGCCGCGTATATTTTGTCATTACGGCAGAACTCTCGGGCAAAAAATTCGAACTCGCTCGTAGTATAACCAGATATGAGAATGCCCGAAAAATAGACGAATACGGAAGATATGCATTTTCGGAGCGCGGCTCGGTAGTAAAAGCCAGGCTCCAGGCGCCTCTCGCTAATTTGCTCGCCCAGCAGGCGAGCGCGCTCATCTATATATCGCACGGCATGGGGGTGGCTTTGGAAGGCGATCCGGGCGGCGGCAAGACATCGGGCACGCGGGATATATGCAGAGCGACAGGCAGGCCATATTATGAGGAGGGCATGTATAAGTGGATAAGCCTGGGCACGCTTCTCGGGTCGCTTGGAATGCGCGGCGAAGAGATAGTTCTTAACACGTTAGACAAGGATAAGGACGGAAGATTTATACTGCCTTTCTTGCGCATATACGCGGAGGGCGGGACATTCGTCGCTGATGAAGGCATAGTAAGTAAGGCCGCGGACTATTTATTGAGGTGGATGGCCGAAGCCGCCCGGCAGGACGAGATAGATCTCGGAACGTATCATCCGGGCCTCCAGGGCATTACGTTAAAGCGCCATCCCGAATTTTCCTTAGCCATTACGCAAAACGACCATTTTAAGACAAAAGGCAGGAAACCTTTGCCGTGCGAACTCGACCGCAGGTTCGGCAAAGTGCGAGTGGACAATATTCTCTCTCGGGAAGACGCAAAACATCTTATAGATTATTATCTGGAAGGTTATCCGCTCGATTTTAAACTTAAGGAAGACCTGATGAATCTTCATATGTTACTTGTCAGAAAACATCCCGAAAGACGCATGGTCAGTCCGCGCGACCTCATCGATACTATTCTCATGATACGTAAGGAAGCCGCAGCTTCTGCGCAGGAAAAGATGCGCAGGTTATTATTCGAAGCCATTAGCGTAAGTTACCTCGAAGGCATGTTTGACGCGAAAGAGCGATCGGAGACGGAGGCGCTCATTAAAGAGATATTTCCCGACTTTAGATCTCCGGATTACGGCGAAGTGGTCCTGTTTGACAGGGGATTCTCGAATATAGATGGTAAAGACGTCGCGCATCTATTGAGGTCGCCTTTACTTATCCAGAAGGCGAAGGCCATGGAAAGGATGCTGGATGCCGGCAGCCATGAGCGTAGAAGCGATATGCCGCCGGCGCGGCAGGTCCTCATTATAGAAGAGCCCGGGGCGAGCGGCATAGATTTTCTGAAGATGTTCTCGAAACTTACCGGCCGCAGACTCGATACCGTGGAAGGACACCCGTTCGTTACGGCCAAGATTCTTCTGACAGGAGAGTCGTTCGAGTTTGAGCCGGAATTTGACGAATATGGCCATAGAAAGATAAAAGGTGACAGGTGTTTCCGCCAGACGCACGGAGCTCTGCGCCGTCATCTTATAGCGGAAGACAAACTCTCTTCGGTGCCCGCGAATGAACGGACACCGCTTCTTATAGCCGTTACGAACATTGAATCTATCCCGAAGAACGAACTTGTAAAATTGAACGAACTCATCGCGACACGCGAGATAATTCTCAGAGACGATGACGGCAAATTGTCGAAGTTCATCCTTCCTGAGTGGGTTACGATAGTGCCGATCACTTCCGACATGGACAAGCTCACGTCACCGTTCGCGAATAGATTCAGAAAACTTGGTCTGGCCGCGATCTCTGACAGCGCCGAAGCGCATAAAATTTTGTCGGCCCAGTTCCCTAATATAACTCCGGAAGAGACGAAATTTCTCATGGGGGCGGTGTCAGCCGCTTCCATCTATTGTGATAATCAGAGATTCGAACTGGGTTATGATTTCACCAAAGGAGATATAAGTGAACTCGCCCTAAGAGTGCAGATGTACAAACAGGCCGACAGCGAGAGAGGAATAGTTCATATCGATCCGTTCCGGTATTCGATGAAGGCGATCACTTATGTCTTTTTGCAGGCGATGTGCTCCCAGGATAGGACCATATTTATCAAGGGAGCGCTCGAGCCGTTATTGTCCGAGCGCCTGGCGGGCATTAAGGGCGATCAGATCACGGCGTATACGAATGCCCTCATTCAAGAGATACGCGCTGAAGACCGGGCCATAAAAAGGCGCTCTTATGAGTATCGCGTATCCGCGGCCAGTATAACCGGAAGCGTATTCAGATTCCCAAATGGCATGAAGGCGCATAAAGAAGGCGATGCGGTTACCGTTATTACTGACAGCCAGGCTTATAAATTTTCCTGGGAAGGCCTCGCGGAGAAGCAAGAAGTCAAAGAATTTTCAAAAGGGCTTTTCGTAAGGCGTGAAGGTGATGTGCTCGTGCTCACGGAAAAACTGCTCGCTGAAATTGGGATAAGCCCTCTTGCCGGATCTCCCGAGAATCTAAAGCGGAGCCTGCCATTGGAAGAGATGGGCTCCGATGAGTTCATGTACCCGGCTGATGCGCTTGTAGACGCGCTAAATTCGCTTTTACAGGCACAGACACCTGTCCTCACCGCGACAGGAAGGCTCATACTGCCGCGCGTAGTGCTTATGGCGGGCGAGACAGGGTCAGGGAAGACGACCATACCTAAGATGCTCTCGAAAGCGGAAGGCGTGCCGCTTGTCCGGATAAATCCGTGGCGCCGGATGCAGGGCTCCAAGATCACGGTAAGTTTATCTATCGGAAAAACTATCGAGATGAACATATCGGACTTCCTGCTTGCTTGTGGTAAGATAAACGGTAAGCGTATCACTGCCGCATACCCTACTTCAAACCGCGTGCGCATACTTGTTGACGAGGCGAATGTGACGAGGGATGCGTGGTACATACTTGACGCTATCGCACGAGGCGAGAAGAGGTTCTCGATAGAAACGCCGGGAGGCGATGCGGTAGAACTGGAACTGGACACCGAAGTTGACATTATACTTACTTACAACCCGCCTGAACGTTACGGAGGGACAGGAAAGAGCTCTAACCGCTATAAATTTCCGCAACCGTTCAGCCGTAAGGCAATAAAACTCTACATAAGCGAACCTCTTGAGGAATACAGCGATGAAGAGATGCGCGCGATCATGAAGGAGATCTATAGGCGGGGCGAGGCCCACTATGAGCGCATGAAAGCGATAGAAGATCTGGGTCCGCAGGCGGCGGCGGGCGATCAAGGCGAAACCGGATTCTTTCCGGCGGATGAGGAGGTATTCGTGGTAAAACGCGTCGCAGATAACGCTATTCTTCCGATCGAGCAACTTATTGCGGATATTAACAAGCGTTTTACTTCGAAGGAACGTGCTCTCGACAAAAAGAAGCTGACCCCCGAAAAAGAAAAAGAGGCGCTCGAGAAAGAAGCCGCAAAATTCAGATTCTACCCGGCCTTGCTGCGGGATAAGATGGAAAGATACAGCGCCGCGATGATGGGGATGCCGGCACAGGATAGGTATGTTATCTTTGCAAACAGTATCTTTATTGAGGCAATGAAGGGCCTGGCGTTGGAAAAGATAGATAAAGAGTTGTTGGGTAAATTTATTGCTATTGCCGGAAATCTGGAGCCTGAATTAAGCCGCATTATAGGTGACTTCTCGGACATATGCCGCGAAAAAAAGATATTGGTCAAGAAAATTAAATCCTTTATGGCAAGGTTCCGGCGCATAAGTTTTCTGCACCATGTGTATCTCGAGGACTTTGAATCGACAGTGACAGGAATAGGGGTTTTTATAAATTATCTCGCCCTGCCTGTGATACGCGCTGTCAATTTTGACTCTGAACGCCTGCGCGATATATTAGGCGAAGACGATTTTTACGCGGTCTTCGGCGACCATGTGCCCGACATTATTGTAGCGGATCGTCCCGAAGACGGCTTGCTGGGTTACTACGACGGTATGGACATGGTATGCGCCAGCTTCGGCGATCAGGAGAAAGAATTCGAGATCGCGAGCCATGAATTGGGCCACTATGTATCCGATAAGTTAGGCGCCTCCGGCGCAAACGAATTCAGCCGTGAGATAGCAGAGCGCCTGCGCAAGAATGTCGAGCTGTATTCACACCTCTTCCCGCTCATGCTCGTTAGGGACCCAAAGAAATATATCCATGAAAATCTTCTTGAAAAAATGAATAACCGCCGCGGCGATGACGACGCGTACGCTCTGGCCTCGGCGCACGTCTTAGATGCCTTCTCTATAGAGTATGCCGTGCCGCGCATCGGGAAAGAGTTTGACATAAGTAAGATAACAACCGTGCTCAAAAAGATAGACAGTTTAAGCAGTGGCGAGATAGCTCAACTGTCTGTCAAATTCTGGAAGGCGCCAAGGCAGTATTTCCCTGACGTGGATAGGGGTGTATATTACGAGCGCCAGGTAGTTATTAATGGCGCAAAAAAAACTTTTATGCTATCAAATGGAACGGCTTTCAAACCCAGGACAAAGATCGTGGAGCGTATAGATGTTGAGGTGCCGGGAGGTGGACAAGAAAGCGACTGGGAGGGGGATAATAGGGGCAAAGAGATCGACGAAGACGAAGAGAAGATAGTCGTTCGGCCGGGCGAGACGGTACCTCTTCCGCCGGCGTCGCGCGTATGGATGAAGAAATATCAGGAACTATTTGCGGCTGATGACAACGGCGATGACCTCGAGGTGCGCTATGTTTCGGAAGGCGGCACGGATGTCAATCCGGAAGCGTGGCTTACCCGGAATGCCGACGAACTCTTGATAGCTCCTGAATATGAAGATGAGGAAAAGACGCTCGCCCAAAACGTCATGTTCGTCATAGATGCAAGCGGAAGCATACAGGGCGCGGTCGATGTGCAGGAGGCGCTCGAAACGATGATACGCACTTATTCATCGTTCCTTCTGGAGCTGTCCCGAAAGAACACAGACTTAAATATATCGCTCGCGACGATAACCGATTATATGGATGTCCTTTTCGATTTTAACGATTGGAAAAAAGCTAAATCCCACGCGGCTAAACGCGCGCTTTTGGAAGAAAGCCTTAACAGAATATGGCAGACAGGATCCGGCGGCGGTATTAACACGCCGATGCTTTTTGAGAAGATGGCGGAGATTGAGTTCCCTTCGGCGGGCAATAAGGACTCAAAGAACCTGGTAGTCGTCTTTACTGATGGGGATGAGACCGGAAGCGTTCAGGGCGACGGACTTAAAAAAATTGTGAAAGAGTTTAGCGAAAACAAGTATGTCCGGACGGATGGCAAAGTCCATGCTATCGCGGGTAAGGGTAAACATATAGATATTGCGTTCATCGGAGCGCTCCTGCAGGATAATGGCGCGCTCTTGGGGAAAAATTACCCATGCTTTTTGAATATCGGTGAGGAGTCCGCCGACTCTTATGTCGAGGTGCTATTCAAGATGGCGTATATGCAGGCAAAGAATATGTCTCTCGATGGCGACTTGAGCGATACGATCAAAATGATTGGAAAGAAGAGTGCGGGTGCTCAAGCATCGGCGCGCACGGGTCGGTACGGCACGCTCATCGCAAAAAGCGCAGCCGGTGAAAGAAGTTCGGCCGGCAGGGAAGTCAGGATGTTCGCCCTCGAACCGATATCAATAATAACCGGATTAGCCTTAGCTATGTCGGCCCTATCATGGCTGAAAGGTATTATTATTGCCTATCCTGTTATCGCGCCCCTTATAACTATCATAAGTATCGGGGTAGTCGCTACTATCATTATAAGGAACAGGATTCATTTCAATAAAATGATACGACTTGTAGGCATTTTGTCCAACAAAGGCCTCGAGAGTGATGCTTACTGGTCAGCAGCCTACGCCTTATTGCGTATCGCCATAAATAATCCCAACCTCATCCAACCCTCCACAGTCCAAGCACTTGAAGGCATATTGACTAAAGAAGGGCTTGAGAGTGATGCTTACCGGGCAGCCGCCAACGTCTTATCCTATATCGCCATAAATAATCCCCAACTCATCCAACAAGTCATGCAAGCCCTTGAAGGCATATTGACTAAAGAAGGGCTTGAAAACTATGCTTACCAGGCAGTTGCCCGTACCTTATCCTATATCACCATAAATAATCCCAACCTCATCCAACCCTCCACAGTCCAAGCCCTCGAAGGCATATTAGCTAAAAAAGGGCTCGATATCGGTGCTTACGAAACAGCCGCCGAGGCCATATCCAATATCGCCATAAATTATCCCAAGCTCAGCCAACAAGCCATGCAAGCCCTCGAAGGTGTATTAACCAAAGAGGAGCTTGAGAGTGATGCTTACGTAGCAGTCGCCGATGCTTTATCCAATATCGCCATATCCGACATCGCCGAAAATAAACCCGAACTCATCCAATCATCCACAGTCCAAGCCCTCGAAGGCATATTGACTAAAGAAGGGCTTG
>JAUYDB010000044.1 GCA_030691985.1 Candidatus Omnitrophota bacterium
GTCGCTATTTTACATAAGGCGCTCAAGCCGGTTGAGTCCTTAATGCTGGAAAACCCTGACGAGATGATAGGGATAAATACGAGAAAAAATTTGGCTGAGGCGGTACGGGTTTTAAAAGACAGGGTGCTTGAAAAGGTGATGTCCGGAGGGGTGACTATCGAAGACCCGGCATCGACCATTATATACCCGGGGGTGACGATAAAACACGATACGATAATACACCCCCACACCGTGATTGAATCTGACGTTCGAATAGGAAGAGATTGTCATATAGGGCCATTCGCGCGCATAAGGCCGGGTGTGCGCATTCATGATAACGTAGAGGTGGGTAATTTCGTCGAGCTTGTGAGGACAAAAGTCGGAGACGGTTCCAGGATAAAGCATCATACATATCTCGGCGATACAACGGTCGGCAAAAGAGTGAATGTCGGGGCCGGGGCCATAACCGCTAACTTTGACGGGGAGAAGAAATCCAGAACTGTTATAGGTGACGGCGCCTTTATAGGCGTCGGCGCTATATTAATAGCGCCTTTGAAGGTCGGGAAAAATGCCGTGGTTGGCGCGGGTGCCGTGGTGCCGAAAAATCATGATGTTCCAAAAGGCGCAACCGTCGCTGGCGTGCCGGCGAGGGTGTTGAAGAGTCGAAATAGAATCAGACAACGAGATTAGCGTTTAGCGTATAGCGTTTAGTAGACTTAAGGCAACGAGTTTAGCGGATAGCGTATAATAAGTCGTACGATTTTCCTATACGCTAAACGCTATCCGCTATACGCTAAAAGCGTTGTATGGCTGCTACTATAACGAGGAGAGATGCCATGAAAAACCATCTGTTAATTTTCAGTGGTAATTCAAACAAGAAACTTGCCGCGGATATCTGTAAATATTTAGATGTGAAGCTGGGCGACGCGACAGTCGATAAGTTTTCCGACGGCGAGATACACGCGAAGATAAACGAGAATGTCCGGGGGCATGACGTCTTTGTTGTGCAGGCTACGAGCTATCCGACTAACGACCACCTGATAGAGCTTCTTATCCTGATAGATGCCTTAAGGCGCGCCTCGGCCCAGAGGATAACGGCGGTCCTGCCATATTTCGGATACGCCAGACAGGATAGAAAGGACCAGCCGCGCGTTCCAATAACCGCGAAACTTGTGGCGAACCTTCTGACGACGGCCGGCGCTGACAGGGTCCTGACGATAGACCTTCACGCGGGCCAGATCCAGGGTTTCTTCGACATACCGCTTGACCACCTTTTTGCGTTTACGATCTTTACCGAGCACATTAAAAAACTAAAACTGAATAAGGCCCTCGTGGTGGTTTCGCCGGATGTCGGCGGCATAAAGACCGCTCGCGCCTACGCCAAACGCCTTAAATGCCACCTCGCCATTGTTGACAAGAGGCGTGTCAATGACCAGAAGGCGGAAGTGATGCATATCATGGGTGAGGTGAAAGGTAAACACGCGGTTATAGTAGACGATATGGTCGCTACGGCAGGTTCGCTGGCCGAAGCGGTCGACGCGATAAAAAAAGAAGGGGCGCTTGATATATACGCGACTATTACACATCCGGTACTGTGCGGTCCTGCCATTGAAAGGATAAAAAAGTCTCCGCTTAAAGAATTGATAGTGACTGATACTATTCCTATTCCGAAAGAGAGGATGTTAAACAAAATCAAGGTCCTTTCCGTCGCGTCGCTTCTGGGAGAGGCGATCAAGAGGATCCATGAAGAGGCGTCAATAAGCGTCTTATTCAGCTAAACTTGGGGAGCGTGAATTCTTATGGAAAAAGTTATATTGAAAGCGCAAACGAGATCGGGTGTCGGTAAAAGAATCGCGAAGGACCTTAGGAATAAGGGGATTATCCCCGCGAACGTATACAAGCTCGGCAAAGATGCCGTGAGCCTTCAGATTTCGGCTAAGGACCTGGGAGACGTTCTTCATACGAAAGCGGGTGAAAACGTAATAATCACGCTTACGATATCCGGCACAGAAGGCAGCCCGAAAGACAAGACAGTATTGATAAAAGAGATACAGCGCGAACCCATAAAATACGGCATACTTCACGTCGATTTTAATGAGATATCCCTCACCGAG
Organism: Candidatus Omnitrophota bacterium; assembly: GCA_030691985.1. Taxonomy (GTDB): domain Bacteria; phylum Omnitrophota; class Gorgyraeia; order 2-01-FULL-45-10; family 2-01-FULL-45-10; genus JAUYDB01. The sequence continues at coordinate 2,094 of JAUYDB010000044.1, forward strand.
GCGCTTAAGGTTAACGTTCCGCTTTCCCTGCGCGGCGAGCCTGTCGGCGTCAAAATCGGCGGAGGAATTCTTGAACACGTTATGTGGGAGGTGCAGGTAGAATGTCTCCCGACAGATATCCCGGAAAAGATAGACCTCGATGTCACGAATCTTAAAATAGGCGAAGCGGTCTATGTTAAGGACATAATTGTGCCGGCGGGGGTTAAGGTATTGACGGATCCGGAACTCATCGCCCTGATAGTGAAACCTCCGAAAGTCGAGGTTCCTAAGGAGGAGGCTGCGCCTGAGGCGGCGGCAGAGCCTGAGCTCATAAGGAAGAAGAAGGAGGAGGCGGCGGCGGAGGAAGGCGAGGCGCTGTCGAAGGCAGCCGAGAAACCGGCGAAAGAGGCGAAGTGAGAGAGTCAGGCAACGAGTTTAGCGTATAGCGGGTAGCGTTTAGCGTATAGGGAAAGTCGCCTGACTTACTATCCGCTAAACGCTATACGCTAAAAAGTATCGCATGACTACAACTATAACGAGGCGACATGATATTCATCATCGGCTTGGGTAATCCGGGCCTTGAATATAGATTAACTAAACATAATATCGGGTTTATGGTCGTAAAAGGTCTGGCGAAAGAGAACGGCATAAAAATAAATAAGAAGCTTCACTTTTCGCTGGTGGGGCGCGGGAAAATCGGCGATGAAGATGTCGCGTTCATTCTTCCCCAGACATATATGAATCTTTCCGGAAAGGCCATCGGCGAATTATTCACCAAAGAGATAAAAGATATAGGCAGTCTATTAGTTGTCTGCGATGACATAAATCTGGAGCTTGGTAAGATACGGCTGAAGAAACAGGGGTCCTCGGGCGGGCACAAGGGCCTCGAATCGATAGCGCAAACGCTTGGCAGGGATGATTTCGCGCGGCTCAGGGTAGGGATAGCTACCGATGTCCATAGAGGCGATATAACGCGCTATGTGTTGAGCCCTTTCAAGAGAAAAGAGATGCGAAATGTTTCGCATGCGGTATCCCTCGCCGCAGACGCAATTACCTGTATGGTCGGCCACGGCATCGATAAGGCGATGACCAAGTTCAACAAAAGGAAGGTAGGCACGTCGTAATTTCGTCATTCGTCATCCGTAGTCCGTTTATCGTAAAAATACGGACAACAGATAACGAAACCCTGACCTTAACCTGGTTAGAATTCAAAATGGTTGATTTATTATTTATGATATGGTAACCTGCTATCTATAATTAACCCTAAATATTTTATTTATTAAGGAGAGGTTTGAAAATGAACAACTATGAGGGGATATTCATAATAAAGCCTGACTTGAAGGAAGAAGACGTTAAGAATGTCTTTAAGTCTATCAACGACTTTGTGGTCAAAAACGGCGGCACCGTGAAGAAGGAAGAAAATTGGGGCAAAAAGCAGCTTGCCTATCCGGTCAGGAAGCTTAAAGAAGGGTACTATTATAAACTTGACTTTGATGCCCCCTCAGACGCTATTTTAAAATTAGAGGCCGCTTATAAGTTAAACGACGCGGTAATATTGCGGACGATGATAACCAGAAGGTAGGTGGATTATGGCAAGCCTTAACAGGGTTTTTCTAATAGGCAATCTTACGCGCGATCCTGAGCTCAGATATGTGCCGAGCGGAGCGGCGGTCGCGACTTTTACTATAGCGGTGAACAGGGTTTATAAGAACCAGGCCGGAGAAAAAAAAGAGCAGGTCTCTTTTATAAGAGTGGTGGTCTGGGGCCGCATAGCGGAAGTCTGCGGGGAATATCTTTCCAAAGGAAGCCCCGCATTCGTTGAGGGGCGACTTCAATCGAGAGAATGGGAGACTCCGGAAGGCCAGAAACGGAGCGCGATGGAAGTCGTAGCGGACAGGGTGCAGTTTTTGAGGGCCGGCGAGAAACGCCCCGGCACAGCGGCGAAACAGGGATTACCGCCTGAGGAAATAGAGACTATAAACCTGAACGATTGCGCGGATGCGCAGGGCGCTAAGAGCGATGACAAGATAAGCAGCGCGAATAATCCCGGCGAAGAAGCGCCATTTTAACCCGCCTTCGCCTCGTTATAGCTGTGTTAGCTTTCAGCTTTTTTTGCTGAAGGCTGACGGCTGAGAGCTGACAGCTAAATGAGCTAATTTAACCAGGAGACTTGAATGTTTAAACCCTTTAATAAGCCCGAGAGAAAACGCACTAAAGGCGAAGGCCTTAAAAAGAAGAAGATATTCAGAAAGAGGCCGTGTAGATTCTGTATGGACAAAGTCGAAAATATAGATTATCTCGATTATCAGAGATTCCATAAATTTTTGACGGAACGGGGCAAGATTGTGCCCTCCAGGATATCGGGTAATTGCGCCGGACACCAGCGGCAGCTGGCCATCGCCATAAAGAAGGCGCGTATTCTTGCGCTTCTTCCGTTTGTGGCGGAATGAGCGTCGAAAACCATAGGATTAGCGTATAGCGTATAGCGGATAGCGTTTAGGAAAAAATCTAACCGCTATGCGTTAATCCAGTCTATTGACTCTACTATACGCTATCCGCTATCCGCTATACGCTATACGCTAAACGAGGCTATAATGCGAGTGATACTACTCGAAACAATCGACAGGCTTGGTAAGGCGGGGGAAGTGGTCACCGTAAAGGAAGGCTACGCAAGAAACTATCTTATTCCCAACAAAAAGGGCAAAGCAGCCACGCCGGGGAACCTGAAGATATTAGATTTGCTTAAAAAGAAAGTACTCGCGGAAGAGAATAAAATATTGGATGGAGCCAGGGCTGCCGCGGATAAAATTTCGAACCTTTCTCTCACGATAAGCGCGCCCTCCGGCGAAGAAGAAAAATTATTCGGCTCGGTCTCAAATGACATGATAGCCGAACACCTGGCGCTCGAAGGGATCAATATCGATAAGAAAGATATCGTCCTTGAGGAGCCGATCAAAAAGCTTGGCGTATATCAAGTCGCGGTGAAGGTCCACCCGCAGGTGAAGGCAACTCTCAGGGTTTGGGTAGTAAAGAAATAACATTGATCTTATGAGCGCGCAAGAACTTATCGAAAAAATACCTCCTCACAGCATCGAAGCCGAAACCGCGGTTTTGGGTTCGATGCTTTTAGACCGCGATGTCATATCCCAGGCGATAGAGCTTTTGGAAGCGTCTTATTTCTATAGGGACGCCCACAAGAAGATATATTCCGCAATCATAAAACTATTCGATGATAACAAGGGCGTAGACCTCATTACGCTGATCGAGGGGCTAAAAAAAATAAATTCGCTCGATGAAGTCGGCGGCCCGGCCTACATAACAAACCTCGCGTCAAGCGTTCCAACGTCGGCAAACTTCATCCATTATGCCGGTATAGTTAAAGAGAAGATGATAGTGCGAAGCCTCATAAACGCGTCTACTCAGATAGCAGGCGAATGTTATGATACGGCGAACGACGCCCATACGATCCTCGATAAGGCGGAGCAGATCATATTTGAGATAAGCTCAAGGAAAGTTGAATCGCGCTTCTACGTTTTAAAGGATGTAATAAAAGGATCGATAGAGACCATAGATAACCTCTATCAGAGAAAAGAAAATATAACCGGCATGGCAACCGGTTTCAAGGATTTGGATTTGAAGACAGCGGGGCTGCAGATGTCGGATCTGATAGTGATAGCAGGACGTCCGTCAATGGGAAAGAGCGCTCTGGCCTCCTGCATAGTAGAATATGCCGGCGTAGTCAAGAAAGAGCCTGTGGCTTTTTTCAGTCTGGAAATGTCGAAGGAACAGCTGGCGCAGAGGATGCTCTGTTTGCACGCGAAGGTCGATGCCCACAAGGTGAGGACAGGTTTCCTCTCTCAGGCAGACTGGCCGAGGCTTGTGAGCGCGGCCGGGAAGCTATCCGAGGCGCCCATATATATTGACGACTCACCGGGTATATCCGTTTTGGAATTGCGGACCAAGGCGAGACGGCTCAAATCGCAGTTTGACATTAAACTGATCGTGTTGGATTACCTGCAGCTTATGCAGGGCCCTGCCAATGCGGATTCAAGGCAACAGGAGATATCGGAAATATCGAGATCGTTGAAAGCGCTGGCGCGGGAACTAAGGGTTCCCCTGATAGCTATAAGCCAGCTCTCGCGCGCGGTCGAGCAGAGATCAGATCACAGGCCGCAGCTTTCCGACCTGAGGGAATCGGGCGCTATTGAACAGGACGCCGACCTTGTGCTGCTTCTCCTGAGGGAAGAATACTATAACCCTACCGAGGAGAATAAGGGCTTAGCCGAACTCATAATAGCAAAACAGAGGAATGGCCCGGTGGGCTCCTTAAACCTGACGTTCCTGGGTGAATATATGAGATTTGAGAATTACACCGCTAAGGGCGAAGAATTTGCGGATGTTGAAATGGAGAGGGTGTAGGTTGACTTAGTCAACAAGATTAGCGGATAGCGGATAGCGTTTAGTAAGTCGGTCGAAGTTTTCCTATACGCTAAACGCTATCCGCTATACGCTAAAAGGTTTGGATGACTGTTACTATAACGAGGCGAAAGAGATGAGACTCTATAAAATTGTCACAGGAATGGGCGTTTTAGCTCTTTTATTCAACATCGCCGCACAGAGCGCCTATTCACAGGGTGTTGCAAACAAAGACAAAACAATCACCGCCGTACGCGTCTCAAACAATAAAGCGATAAGCGCTGAAACGGTGCTGTCGAAACTAAAAGTAAAAGTCGGCGATCAATTCAGTCAGGATGCGCTTAATGATGACTTAAAGCGCCTGTACGCCACCGAATACTTCACTGATGTCTCGATAGATGTCCAGGATTATCAGGACGGTATAGCCGTTACATTTATAGTAGATGAGAAACCCGTTATCGACGATATAGTATTTAAAGGAAATACCGCCTTCAAGGCGCATAAGCTGAAGTCCATGATGAAGTCAAAGCCGAACGATATGTTAAACTTGGCCGTATTGGCTCAAGATATCGCCGAGATAAAAAACTTCTACGTGAAAAAGGGGTATCCTCTGGCCGAGGTTAAGTATGTCCTCGACCTTGATAAAGAGCCTAACAAGGCAAGGATCACCGTAACTATAGACGAGAAGATGCATGTCAAGGTTACCAGGATAAATATAGCCGGTAACAAGGCAATAAAGACAAACGTTCTCAGGAAGATGCTGGGTACCAAGCCCGCATGGCTTTTCAATCCGGGTATTTTTAACGAAGACATATTAAAGGAAGATACAGAAAAGATAAAATATTTATACGACGACATAGGATATCTCGACGCGGAGGTCACGCCGAAATTTGACTATTCTTTAGACGGAACAAGCTTAGAGATAACCATCAATATAAACGAGGGCAAACTTTACGTCGTTGGCAACATAGCGATAAGCGGGAACCTTGTGTTGCCGGAGAAAGATATCAAATCGAAGATAACTATGAAGACGGACAAACCTTTCTCTAACAGGGCCCTAAGGATGGATGCCTCCGCCATACGACAGTATTATTACGAGTTTGGATACATGAACGCCATAGTGGAGGTAGAGAGGGACTTAAATCAGGCGACCGGAAAAATAGATGTTACTTACAATATCGATGCCGGAGAACCTGTCTATATCGGAAAGATAGAGGTAAAAGGCAATATAAAGACAAAAGACATCGTGGTCCGCAGGGAGCTAAGGGTATATCCCGGAGAGAGATTTAACGGCGGAAAGATAAAACGCTCAAAAGAGAGGATCTATAATCTCGGATTTTTTGAGAACGTGAGCTTCGACACAGAGCCCACGGAAACGCCGGATATCCAGAACCTGATAGTTACGCTTAAAGAGACAAAGACCGGCGAGTTCTCTTTCGGCGGCGGCTACAGCTCCATAGACCTTCTCGTCGGGTTCGCCGAAATCACCCAGAAAAATTTTGACATACTGAACTTCCCAACATTTACCGGCGGAGGCCAGAACCTCGCCATCAGGGGAGAGGTAGGAATGGTGCGTAATAACTTCAACGTGAGCTGGACGGACCCGTGGATATTCGGCTGGCCTTTCTCGTTTGGATTCGACGCGTATCAAACCACCCACAATAAGAGAGGCGATGTGGGATGGTCATATGACGAGGAGAGGACCGGAGGCGATGCGCGGCTGGGGAAAGAATTTACGGATTACATAAGAGGAGACCTGACCTACAGGCTTGAGCAGGTCCGCATAACGGATGTCATCGATAACGCTTCCAAGGACATGAAGGACGAGGCCGGAAGAAATTGGATATCAAGCCTTATGGCGGAACTTACTTTGGATACCAGGGACAATATATTTTCTCCCGGTAAGGGTTATACATTAAGCGGCTCTATAGAAAACGCGGGCGGCATAATCCTGGGAGATAAGGATTATGTAAAAGGCACCGCATCCGCAATGTATTATCATACGTTTTTCCAGGTATTTGTTATGGAATTAAAGGCCAGGATGGGGCTTGAGGCCGCATACGGCGATTCGGGCGAAGTGCCTATTTACGAAAGGTTTTATGCCGGCGGCGCGAATACTATCCGTGGATACAAGGAAAGAAGGGTTGGCCCGAGGGACCCGGGTTCCGATGAGCCTATAGGAGGCGAGGCGATACTAATAGGAAACGCCGAGCTGACTTTCCCAGTATACGAGAAGATTATCAAGGGCGCTGTGTTTTGCGATGTGGGTAATGTCTGGAGGAGATCAGAGGATTTCATGGCCGGCGGCAAGCTGAAGTCCGGCGTGGGCGTCGGGGCCAGGGTGAAGACACCCATCGGGCCGGTCAGGATAGATTACGGTTATCCGCTGGTCGGAAATTACGACGATGAAAGGACCGGAGAATTCTATTTCAGCATGAGCAGAGGATTTTAATGATAAAAAAAGGAGGGCGTTATGAGTAGAAGCAAGGTTTTGGCTGTAACGGTATTGTTCATTTTTGGTATTTTTTGCGGCGCCGCGCAGGGTACGGCCTATGCCAGGGAATATAAGATAGGATATGTAGACCTTGCCAGAGTTTTCGACGAATATAAAAAGACCAAGGATTCCGAAAAAGTCCTGGAGGAAAAGGGGAAGGCAAAAGAAAACGAACGCAAAAAATTTGTAGACGAGCTGAAAACGCTTAAAGACGAACAGGCGCTTCTTTCTGAGAAGGCCAAGGCGGAAAAGCAGGCTGTGATCGATAATAAGATAAAAAATCTGCAGGAGTTTGACACCGCCGCCCGAGACGAGCTTATGAAGGCGAGAAACGATATGCTCGGCGGAATTCTCAAGAGCATCGAGAAGGTTGTTGATGATTACGCAAAACAGACAGGCTATGATTTAGTCCTTAATTCACGCATGCTTTTATACGGCGCGGAACAGTACGACCTGACGAGCGAAGTATTGACAAGGCTTAATAAATAAGCGTGATGGAAAAGAGATTAAAGGATATAGCTGAATTTCTAAACGGCGAATTGGCCGGCAACGGTGATATTCTTATAAGAGGCGTTAACGGCGTCAATGAGGCCGATGAAGGCGAAATCGCTTTTGTATTGAACCCGCAAGCCGAGGGTTTGATAGATTCGACAGGGGCGGGCGCCGTTGTTATGCCAAAATCGATTACCGGGACTTTTAACAAGCCCACGATAAAAGTAGATAATCCCTCCATCGCCTTTTCCAGGATGATAGAATTTCTTATGCCGGACAGAATCCCGCATCCCAAAGGCCTTCATAAACTTGCCGTTATTTCCGGGAAGGCGAAGTTAGGGATAGGCGTCGCGCTCGGGGCCTATACCGTAATAGAGGATGGCGTATCAATCGGCGATAATACGATTATATACCCTTTCTGCTATATAGGGAAGGCGACGAAGATCGGAAATGACTGCATAATCTATCCGAATGTGGTTATCAGGGAAGATATTCTGATAGGGGATCGTGTCATTGTGCACTCAGGCACCGTTATAGGGAGTGACGGATTCGGTTATGATGTCCAGAAGGACGGCACCCCTGTCAAGATCCCGCAGATTGGGACGATTGTTATAGAGAACGATGTCGAGATCGGCGCGTGCGTTACCGTTGATAGAGCAAGATTCGCGAAGACAGTGATAGGCAGATGCTCTAAGATCGATAACCTGGTGCAGATCGCGCATAACGTCATCATCGGCCCAAATTGCCTTATCGCGGGCCAATCCGGCATAGCCGGCTCCTCCGAGATCGGCAGAAACGTTGTGTTTGGGGGCCAGGTGGGCGTGTCGGATCATGTGAAGATCGGCGATTTCGTCGTCGCCGGAGCCGGAACCAAGATCCACAAATCATACCCGGCGAAGATGACATTGTTTGGATACCCGGCAAAACCCGTTGTTAAGGCAAGAGAGACTATCGCGTGTGTGGGGCTGCTTCCGAAGTTATTCAAACGCGTCAGGGCCCTTGAAGTAAAAATAAAAGAACTCGAGAATAAGTGATCCCTCGACGCAGCCAACAGAATAACAACAGCTTTGCTCGGGATCATGGTGAGCAATGTCGAACCATGATAAGGCAAAGGACGATCAAAGAGGCAATTACTGTTGAAGGCATAGGCCTTCAGACGGGCAAAAAAGCGAAACTTACTTTAAAGAGCTCCCCTCCCCTGTCCGGCATAAATTTCATCAGGACCGACCTTCCGAACAAACCACTGCTTAATATTCAGTCGATCGATTTAACATCGTCGGCTTCGCCCGAACGCAGGACGGCCCTTGGCATGGGGCAATTGCAGATACAGACGACGGAGCATCTCATGGCCGCGCTATCCGGCTTATCGATAGACAATATAGTGATGGAGCTCGACAATATAGAGCTGCCAGGCCTGGATGGCAGCGCCAAAGGTTTTACCGATGCCATATTGCAGGCCGGAGTGGTTGAGCAGGACGCGCCGAGGCGATTTTTAAAGATAGACAAGCCTGTGTGGTGCCAGGGCGCGGGTAATTTTCTGGCGGTATTTCCGGAAGAAGGCTTCAGGATTTCATATACTATGGCATATGAACACACTGCGCTCGGAACGCGATTTTTCAGCATGGTCATAAATGAGGACAATTTCAAAAAAGAGATAGCGCCTGCCCGGACGTTTTGTCTTGAGGCGGAAGCGCTCGAGCTTCTTAAGAGAGGCCTCGGAAAGGGCGCAAATTACGAAAACACCCTCGTCATGGGTAAGGACGGCCCGATAGGCAATAAACTGCGCTTTCCCGATGAGCCGGTTCGGCACAAAGTCCTCGATCTTATCGGCGATTTGTATCTGGCCGGCATGCCTGTGAAAGGGCATGTGGTGGCGATAAAGAGCGGGCATGTGTTGAATATGGAGCTTGTAAGACAGTTGAGGTCGCTGTCTTAGCGTATAGCGTTTAGCGGATAGCGTATAGTAGAGTCAGTCAACGAGTTTAGCGATTAGCGTATAGTTTTTATTTTTCCTATCCGCTAAACGCTAAACTTGTCACCCGACTCAATACGAAACGTATGATTTAGACATGCTAAAAAGGAGCGGCAGACATGGGCAAAGAATCGGTTGAAGTGATAGGAAAGGTTCTCGATATAAATACTATACAGAAGATACTTCCGCACAGATATCCTTTTTTGCTGGTGGACAGGGTTGTTGAAGTGAGCGAGAAAAGAGCTGTTGGCATAAAGAATGTCACGATAAATGAGCCGTTTTTCCAGGGCCATTTCCCGGGCCATCCGATAATGCCCGGTGTCCTGATAGTGGAGGCGATGGCTCAGGTGGGGGGCGTGGCCGCGCTCTCCCTAAAAGAAAACGCCGGAAAACTCGCGTATTTTTTAAGCATAAATAACGCGAGGTTTCGCAAGCCTGTATTGCCGGGCGATGTTCTGAGGATGGAAGTGGACTTCGTGAGGGCGAAGATGAATGTCATCAAGATGCGCGGTATCGCAAAGGTTGGCGATAACCTGGTCGCGGAAGCGGACCTTATGTTCGCCTTCGTAAATCCGGATGAAGGAAAGTAGATCGTATGGCAAGAATAGGCCTCGTAGCGGGTGAAGGGAAGATACCTCTGGTCTTTGCCCGTGCCGCGAAGAATAAGGGCGATACCGTCATCGCTTTTGGCCTCAAGGGCGTCACAGACCCGGAGCTTGAACGGCATGTCCATAAGATGCACTGGCTTGAGTGGGGTAAGTGGCATAAGGCGGTAATGCTGCTTCCCATTGAGAGGATAAAGAAAATAGTCATGCTCGGCAAACTTAAGAAAGAAGTAGTGTTTAAGCTGGATAATAAGCTGGACGAAGAAACGAAGACTATATTTGACCATCTCGGTGACAAAAAAGATTACTCTATTCTGGATAAAGTGGGGGAGCAATTGGGAAAGTTCGGAGTGGAGATACTCGATTCTACCGTTTATCTAAAGGACCTTATCCCATCGGCGGGTGTGCTTACTGAAAAAAAGCCTGCGAAGGCCGAATGGGATGATATTGACTATGCGAAGGGGGTCGCCAAAGGCCTGTCCGGGTTTGACATAGGCCAAACGGTCGTCGTGAAGGACAAAACCATCATAGCTGTGGAGGCGATGGAGGGGACGGACGAGACGATCGCGAGGGCAGGCGCTTTAGTAAAAAGCGGCTTTGTGGTTGTGAAGGTCGCGCGGCCGAAACAAGATATGAGGTTTGACGTGCCCCTGGTGGGCCTCGAGACGCTGAAAGCGCTTATAAAAGCCGGCGGCCGCGTCCTCGCGCTCGAAGCGGACAAGACGCTCATTATGGATAAAGACGAACTTGTTAAACTCGCCGATGAAAAAGGGGTTTCAGTCGTAGTGATTTCCCAGCGATAGTATGAAGTGCGCGGCGCGCATGCTGGCTCCGGTGGGGCCGAGGGACGCCTTGACGCGCGCAAGCTCTTCGCGGATTCCGGCGAGCTTATTTCCGTCGGACAAGAGCTCCGTCACTTTCGCGGCGATCTTTTCAGGCGTGGCGTCATATTGGAGAAACTCAGGCGCTATCTCTTTCCCCGCGATTATGTTAACCAGCCCCAGGAACGCGATCTTCGCCACTAAGCGGTACAAGCAATACGTTATTAAGCTTGCCTTATAGATTATTACGAGGGGGGTCCCTATTATGGCGGTCTCGAGCGTGGCAGTGCCTGAGGCGACGATCGCGAAATCCGAAGATGCGACCATATCGTACATATCGGCCTCAATAAATTTTATGGCCGGTCCGGAATCTCTAACGGCGTCTTCGTATATAGACATAGGAAGATCCGGATGTTTCGATACGACGAATTGGACATCCTGAAGAGCCTCTTCGACAAGCCTTGCGGCGGATATCATTATTCTTAAAAGAGATTTTACCTCTATCCTCCGCGATCCCGGAAGAAGGGCGAGGGTCTTTTTGTTTTCAGCCAGGCCGTATTTCTTAAGAAACTCTTGTTTAGGCAAGGCCGTCCTGACCGTATCGAGGAGCGGGTGGCCCACGAATTCCGCGTCCACATCATAACGCTTATACAGCTCTTCCTCAAATTTGAAAAATACCAAAATCTTTGCCACACACCGCTTGATTATATTAACCCTGTCATGGCCCCATGCCCAGACCTGAGGGCTTATATAATAAACGACCGGTATGGATCTTTTCTTGAGCGCCTTTGCCAGCCTGAGATTGAATCCGGGGTAATCCACGAGTATGGCGAGATCCGGCTTTTCAGCATCTATTTTGGATATGACAGCGCCGTATGCTCTGCCGACTGTAAATATGTTTTTCAGCACTTCGACAGCTCCGACCAGCGCAAGGCCGGATATGTCAAAGACTATATCCACACCCGCCTTTTTAAGGCGGTTTCCGCCGATGCCGAAGAACCTTAAGCCGGGATTCAGGCCTTTCAGGTCGTTAACAAGATTTGCGGCGTGCAGGTCTCCGGAGGGTTCTCCGGAGACTATGAGGATATTTTTCCAGGTCATGAATGTCTGGCTGGTCTTATCTTATCTAATATTGCAAGCGCCACTTGAAGCGCGCGCCTTCCCTCTATTCCCGAGACTACCGGCCGCCTGCCGGTTCTCGCGCATTCTATAAATGACTTCAGCTCTTTTTTGAGGGGTTCTTTTTTCTTTATTTTTATCCGCTCTTTTAAAATTTTGTCAGCCGTTTTTTTAAATACCACGGCCTCCTGGGTTACATAGTCCAGGGAAAGGTATGATTCCTCCTGGAATATGCGCATCTTCCGGACCACATCTTTTGTGACGCGGCTTGCCGTTATATCGGCTATCGTCCCATCCTCGAACATAAGCCGCACATTTGCCACGTCCTCGTGATCCGATATGGTGCTTAAACCGACCGCTTCTATATTGACCACATCCTGTTTTATGAGGCCGAGCACTATGTCTATGTCGTGTATCATGAGGTCCAGCACCACGCCGACATCCTCGACCCTTTTATGAAATGGGCCGAGCCTCTGACATTCCACGAATTTCGGCTTTTTTAGATGCGGCTCTATCGCGAGAACAGCCGAATTAAAGCGCTCTATGTGGCCGACCTGGAGTATGAGATTCCTCTCTTTGGCCATTTCTATCAACTCATCCGCCTCCGACAGGGTCTTCGTGACAGGTTTTTCGATCAGGCAGTGTATGTTATTCGCGAGAAAGTTTTTCGCTATATTATAATGAAGGCTGGTTGGGACGACTATGCTGGCGGCATCGACCTTGCCAAAAAGGTCCTCATAATCTGAATAACTTGCCGTGTGGTATTTTTTACCTATCTCTATGGCCCGCTCGAGGTTACAATCACAGACGCCGACCAATTTGACGCTATCCAGCCTGGAATATACTTTAGCGTGGATAGAGCCAAGATGGCCTACCCCAACGACGCCAA
>JAUYDB010000167.1 GCA_030691985.1 Candidatus Omnitrophota bacterium
AAACCACTTGGTCTGCTTGAAACTCCTTTTAAACTGTTTCTTTGGCATTGTTCGTCTTTCGCAAACCTATCCGTCATTGCGAGCGAAGCGAAGCAATCTCTCCTTTAGATTGCTTCGTCGTCCCGCCAAAGGCGGGACTCCTCGCAATGACGAAAAATAGCATCGTTCTTAACGTCCCCGCAGCGCGGAGAGATACTCTTTCGTGCCCTCGTTAATGAGTTTTTCGAACGCGCGGCTTGAGCCTGTCGCCCCTGTTATAGCGTCAACTTCGTTAGCGCCCGCGGCCTGGCCCTCCGGTTTAAAAACAAGCCTCGGGGATATCGATTTACCCGCAAACTGTTTCAGGTACTCCTTTTCCGCGATCCTGCCGCCCAACCCCGGCGTCTCCTCTTGGTGCGTGATCTTTATATTGCGGATAGTCTTCAAATCTTTATCCATGCAAACGATGCCTGATATCGGGCCCCACAGCCCGGGCCCATGAAATTCGAAGGCAACGCTCCCGTCCGACGATATGTAAAACGCATGCTTATCCTTCTCGAGCGCCTTGACCCGTTTGTTAAATATCGTAATAATATCGGATTTGTCATAAGGAATATCGAGGACATCCAGAACCGACGACTTTAGTTTAAGCTCTTCATTCATCAAGACAAGCGGGGTAGTAAAGCTGTTTACGCCCACTAAAAGGCCGCCGGAGACGGTGCCCATGATCAATACAAATATAAGAATTCTTAAAGCGCCGTTCATGCCTTCCTATACCTCGCCTTCAATACAATGGTGTCTATCAACGGACTGAACGCGTTCACCAAAAGTATGCTGAACATCACGCCCTCCACATAACCCGAAAGGCCCCTGATCAATACCGTCAGGATGCCTAACAAAATACCGGCAATCCACCGTCCGGGTTTTGTGAACGGGCTCGTAACCGGATCCGTCGCCATGAAGAAAGCGCCCAGAAGCAGGCCTCCCGACAGAATTTGGAATAACGGGGGCGCGAATTGCGTGTGGAACAGATGGTTGCATATCGCAGGAAATGCAAAGACCGTGCCAAGATATGATAAAGGTATCCTCCAGTCCACTATCTTTAAGACAATGAGAAATATGCCGCCGAGTATGATAGCCGCACGGAACGTCTCTCCGAGACTCCCTGCTCCCTGCCCGAATAACAGATCTTTGCAAGACATCATTACGACCTGATTCTTAAATATGGTAAGCGGCGTAGCGGAAGTGACAGCGTCGACGCTGTTTTGGAACGCGGCGAGGCCGCCAAAGCCGTTTTTGAAAGGATTTATCCAGTAAGCCGTCATTATTTTCGGAAAGGCGACGCTTAAAAATATCCTGCCGACGATCGCCGGGTTAAAGATATTCCTGCCTGTCCCGCCGAACACCTCTTTGCCGAATATCACGCCGAAGACTATGCCTACAGCCACAACCCACAATGGAACGGTCGGCGGGAGCGTAAGCGGAAATATGAGGCCCGTTACGAGGAAGCCTTCGTGTATCTCTTTCTTTCTTATTACCGCAAACGCCGCTTCGGCCATGCCGCCGAACGTGTATGAAACGAGTATCATGGCGACAACGCGCCAGCCCCAGAAATAGATGGCTCCCATGACAAGAGGCATGAGCGCCACGACAACGAGCGCCATAAATCTCTTCATGTCCATGTGGTCCGTTATGTGCGGCGCTGCGTCCGTAACGCGGGCGGTGCCGAAGAAGAATTCGTCTACGGCAAGCAGGACGGGCTTCATCTTTATGAGAAATTTATTCTTCTGGATTATGCCGTATAAACTGTCTATGCCGTTTTTTATGAATTTCATAATTTAGTGACCCCGCGATACTCCTCTATGCCTTTCAGGTTGAAATAAGGAAGTATGCACTGGGATCGGTCGCAGCCCTGCATGACAAGCTTGTCGTGCCCTTCCTTAATATGCTTTAAGAGCGGTATCTTAGCGGGGCAGACAAAACTGCACAAACCGCATTCGATACAGTTGAATATCTCGTATTTCATAAGGGTCTCGTCTATCATTCCGCGCTTAACAAATTTACTCAAAAGGTGCGGTATTATCCTGACAGGGCATACCTCTTCGCAGAAGGCGCACGATATGCAGGGGCGCTCCTCTCCGTGCATGTTTGTATCCGGCCTCTTCGAGCCAAACGGAATCCATTTCGCTAAAAAAGCGCGGGTATATGAGTCACCCTTTTCGCCGGGATTCATGAAGGCGAGGAAGCCCCTATCCCGCGCCTCAGGTATGGCAATTATCTGCGAGAATATGCGATCTATGGGAAGGCTGAAGTCGTTCAGGACAAAACCCGTGAGGAGGCTGTTCAATAATACACGCGAGGGGTTATCCGTATCAAGGCGGGAGGCCAGAACGTGGCTTAAGGGCGCGCCTACCCGCACCTTTATGTGTATATTATCCTTCATTGAAGGGCCGCACAGGGCAACGGTTCTTTCGATTAACGGTTTACCTTCCACAACCGCCTCGTACACGCCCATCACTGCCTGGGTGCTTAAAACCACCACCCCTATGTTGGCCGCAGAATAACCGTACGGAAATCTTTGTTTAAGGATGGTGGGGATAAGCAGCTCATCATACCCCTGCGGATATTTCGGCTCGAGCGGATATATGTCGATCCACTCCATGCCGGAGGCCAGTTTCAAGAGCTCTTCTACCATCTTCTTCCTATGCGAGTTTATCGCAAGATGGACCTTGCAATTCGGGAGTATCCTTTTCAATATCTTCAGTCCATAGAAAAAGTGCAGAAGCCGCTTCTTCCCCAGCAGCACGTCAAGAGAAATGTTGTACGGTTCCGATTCCGTGGCATGAACAATTAAGTGTTTTACGTCATCCGGTGAGATGATGGAGCTTTTAAAGCGCGTAGGTATGCCTTCCCGGTCTATCGAGCTCGCCCCTGAAAGATAGACGAGCTCTTCGATCTCAAGCCCGGTAAGCTTTCCCCATTCGGGCGAATGGCCCGGAAGCCTTGGTATCTCCGCGGAGTCGTCGGTGCGGCGGATCATGACCATTGATATGTCACGCTTGAAATAATTTACCTTCCT
>JAUYDB010000211.1 GCA_030691985.1 Candidatus Omnitrophota bacterium
CAGCGTATTTAGTTATAATGCCGAAGGCCTCGTCGAATCCGTAACCTACCCCGATGGGACGAGGGCGGCCTATTCCTATATAAAAGACGCGGATGGCAGCGTCCTCGAAACTATCGTTACCGATGCCGATAAATCCTCCCAGTACGACGTGGAAGGCCGCCTCACCAAAGCGACATTCACCGATGGCAGGCTTATAAGATATGATAGCGGTATCCTCTTAAATATAACCGAGCCTGATGGCGCGCTCTATAGCTATAAGAATACCCCCATAGACAATAATGGAACGACCGAATACAAGGTAGAGCTCGACTCTATAAAGAAGGGTCTTGTCACTTACCGTATCGAGGATAACGACATCGCCTCCATAGAGCTCGCCGATAAAAGGATAGAAGACTTCACCCTCGATGCCGGCGGCAGGATCCTGAACGCCAGGATAACCTATCCTGACTCAACAAGCGTCTTAATAGAGAATAAGAGGCTGATAGAGATGACCTCACCGGATGGCGTTAAGACCGCATACCTATATTCCCCGGATGGTCTTAGCGTAACCGTGACCACAGACACAGCCGCCTATACCTATATAAAAGACCCCCGGACAGGCGGATTCAAGATCCAGGACTCATCCGGCGCATATGAATACGACTCTTTCTGGAAGCTTGATAAGTTCACATCCGACTTAGGGACATTCGAGCATCTCTACGACGATTCTAACGCCTATATCGGCTCAAACCTCGCCCTTCCGGACGGCACGATAAAGCGATACGATAAAGACAGGCTTCTTGAGAAGGCGGTACTGCCTGACGGCAGGACCTACGAATACTTCAAAACCGCCGACTTCGCGGGCTTCATCAAGAAAGAGACGCTCCCGGACGGCGCAGTCAGAGATTACGAGTACAAAATTCTGCCGGACGGCACCATAGAGATGTATAAGGCCTCGATGTACGAGGCCTACACTACCCGTTTCTACTATTACGGTAAAGACAGTGTAAGCTACACCTCTAATCCTCACCTCAAGGTCATATTCAGCCTGGATAGCTCAAAACCATACCCGTTCTTTAATTCGAATGCCTACTATTACTCAAACGATAAATACATAAGCTTAAGTCTAAGCGTATATTCCGGGAGTGCCTACCTATCTTATTACTCGTATGATTATAGTACAAGGACTGGCGCCTACGACAATAAAAATTTGAATCTCCCCATAAAAAGCGACACGGATTACACAGCCGAACTTGTATGGACTACGACGGGCGTCGACGTATACCTCTATGAGGCCTCTCTCGCGGCAAGGCCGGTTAATCCGACATATACGTTATCTGACTATCAGTGGAACCCCCTCTTCTCCGTAAGTACGACTAACGCGTCCCTTAGCCTCGATCCGTCTTCCAGCGGTGCGTATGCCAGGAGTATGAGCATCTCCACTGACTCCGATAAACCCCTCCAGGGAAACTACACGCATGCCGCCGAGTTCAGTCTCTACTCACTTGCCATCGATAAGTATATGGGCTACACCATGTACAGCTCTTCGCCGACAGCATACAACTACATAGCCCTTGGATATAACGGTGGTTCCCTATACCTCTCCCACAGCTGGTATGACTACACCACCTATCAGTACAAAGGCAAGTATATCCCGGTGAGTCTTGCGCTTAAATACGACACCACCTATTACGTAGAGACGAACGTCGAGGATGGGAAACTGACTTTAAGCCTGCGCGAGAAGGACGCCTCAGCCGAGACGCTGTACACGATGGATAACGTAAACTGGCCTGCCAACATCTCCGCCTACGTGAGCGGCGGGGATGTTAGCGTATCGGCCTCCGGCCCTCTCGAGCTCGTAGGCGTCAATCCAACACCGGATAAGGATAAAGAGATTCCAGGCAGCGCATTCTCCTCCGGCGCGCCTTTAGTCTTCCCGGACGGCAGGATAGACGTGATGACGAACAAGCGAATAGATACGGACTTCGCCCTTACTCTACCCGGACCCATGTTCGATTCCGAAGGCAGGATCATTCCAACATACGACTTTAGCGATAAGCCTTACTTCGATGTGATAATGTATAACCAGAATAGGGAGATAAAAGAGATCGCAAAACCAAACGGCGATACGATCACCTATCATGATAGTTTGACGATAGATGTCGTAAGCGGCGCTGAAACTACGCTCTACAAATTTGAACCAACCGATTTTGGCGGTATAAAGAATATAATAGTGGAAAGAGCCAATGTGCGCAGGGTCTATGATCCTGTTACGGGAAACCTTGTATCGCTGCAATATGAGGGAACAGATTTACTATTCCAAGAGGGCTCTATCGCGTTCGCGCTGGACGGCTCAATGCTGACCGCGCCCGAATTTAACGAAAGCGGCATTGCGGACGGCGTATTCGAGAAACGCGATACCGGCGGCAATATTATCGGCATTGCCACCTACGTGAATGGCAAGATGAGCCTCTATAAAGACTCCGCCGGAAACGAATATAGATATGATGAATCCGGAAACCTCATTGAGCTGAAGAAGAAGACAGAGGGAGGGGATTTTGTTACCTATAACTATACGTCAAATCTACAGACGACGGCTAGTCTTCCTGAAAGCGAATGGCCGAATCTTAATCCCGCCGATCCCACGCTGATAAAGTATGAAAATATAGAATCGGAAAGACGCGTTATATATCTCGAGACAAAAGACGACCATTATAAGAGTTTCGAATACACCGGGGATGGAATCACGGTGGCGGAGGGCTCTATCGAAATTGTCGATTCCCAGAAAGTGCCCGTAAAAGATGTAATAAAAAAATACGACGGTGATCTACATCTTACATCCAGCGTCGACAAAGATGGAACGGTAAATCTATATGAATATAATCCGGATGGTGCTTTGCTCCGTATCATAATAATAAAAGACGGCGTCTCCTACATTTTCGAAGGCAATATACTCAAGAAATCCATAAAAGACGGCCTTGAAACCGCCTATTACGACAATGGTCTCGTAAAGTCCGTAGAGACCGTGCCCGGAGTAATAAAAGAGTTTAAATACGGTGTCAATAATAACCTGAAGGTAAGTATGGGCAGCGAAGATGCCCTCATGCTCGCGCAGCATCCCGATCTTAATAATAAGGTGCTCCTGCATTTTAACGGCTCTGACGGGGTGAACTCATCTTCCGACAGTTCCTCCAACCCTCACCCCGTCACATTTTACGGGGACGTTCACATAGAAACGGACATCTCTAAGTTCGGAGGTTCGTCTTTGGCGCTCGATGGAGACGGCGACTACCTCACGCTTCCCGATTCCGATGACTGGAATTTTGGCTCAGGAGATTTCACGATAGACTTATGGGCATATGTAACGGCTTTTGACTATCAATATACTATTCATCAGTCAAGCGGCACGACGAATAGCAATAGGGCATTTGCTTTGACCCTTTCTTCAGATAGAGAGGTAGATCTCCATTATTTTACGGGCGGAAGCGGGGGGCCTTCAACGTTTGAATTTCATGGAGAGGCGATCTCCAGTTCGACATGGCATCACATGGCCCTTGTAAGAAACGGAGCGGCTGTCAAATTATACATAGATGGAAAGCAGTATGGAGATACCGGCACTATTAACACAAGCAGCATATATGATTCTTCCCTGGATCTTACGATGGGCAGGTTGGATGGAACTTACGGATCTTATTTTAACGGCTACATCGACGAGTTCCGCGTCTCGAAAGGCGTCGCCCGATGGACAAGCGATTTTGCGCTGCCTGCAAAGGAACACCAACCTTATTATTATGACCGGACAGGCACTTTCACATCCGAAGTTTTAGAAGTCAACACGCCGTATTTCCAAAATATGAGCTGGGTGGAAGATCTTCCGGCCGGGACGGATATAACTTTTGAGACACGCTCCGGCAACACGTCTACGCCTGATTCAAGCTGGAGCGATTGGTCCGCCTCTCTAACGGATCCATCCGGATCGAAAATATTATCGGATGGGGCTAAGTATATTCAATTCAGGATAACGCTTAAGACTTCCGACACAACGGTGACTCCGAAAATAACTTTTGACGAAACAAACGGTATAGATATCGGATACATTACGATGCGGGATGGCGAGGTAAACAAGAACGACGTTTCTCTTATTCAAACCACATTGGGTTCGGATATCGGATATTACACTCCGGATCGCAGGAATATTCACAATTCCAAAGATATGATTTCGGCCTTTAAAGCCGATGAAACAATGGTTGAAGGCATGATCAACCATGCCGGCGCGTATCTTGGCGAAGGGCTTGATCTCGCCCCCGGCGCAGGAATAAATTTTAGTGAAACGCCCAGGATCGTCTGGACCGGAAAGGTTAAAGCGGAAGATGTAGATAAACTTGAAGAAAGCGAAGCGAAATATATTGCCTATGAAACGGTCTCTGAAGGCGCTGTTGAGAAACGTCAAATAAGGGCTTCCATCGCCAAAAACGGCGATGAGAAATACTATTATTATGGCGAGACGCCGGGGCTCGTCGAGGATATAAAGGACGATAAAGGCAATACCTATTCCCGTAAAGTATCGACTTATGATTCGAAAGGCGTAATTCAACGGGCAAAACTTCTCTACAATGACGCATCCAGGGATCAGACCATTATCTATGACAACGGGAAGATTGATAATGTCACGCAAAACGGTTCCGAGATACTTCGCTACACTTATGAGACTCTTGCCGGAGGCCGTGAGGCCACAGTCATAAATGACCTCTCTTCTACCGAAATTAACGGCATGAAAAAATATTACGTTGACGGCCAGCTTGTAAAAACAGTCGATAAGGACGGCGTCGAGACTTCTTATATATATGACGCGAAGGGAAGGATATTAAAATCGACGGTTTCCCGTTCCGGAAAGACCATGGAAATCTACGACTATTCTTACGATGAGGAAAAGAACCGGACTATTATCGCGAACCTGGCCGGTGTCAAGAAAATATATGATAATACCAATAGACTCCTCTTCGTGGAAAAAGACAACAAACTCTATACCTACTATTATTCCGAAGGCGAGACCGAAATCAATAACGACGATGTCGAGAAGATCAAAGACTATATGTCGGATCTAAAGACGCTTTCAAGCGCCAACGCCCTCCTTAGAGACACGGACCTTTCCACCGAATTCGGGACCGTTGAAGATACGTTCACCTATACACCCGGCGGAAATTTCGCGGTGGAGGAGTTAACGCGATATACGGATCCCGACGGCAACAGCATTACGTTCAATGAAGGAAAGATAGACAAAATAACGCGAAAAGACGGTATCGTCATTAGCGGCATAACCTACGACGAAGAGACGATAACAGGATATAAGATCGCTCTTCCGGAGGGTATGGGCGGCTCTAAGGTTGTAATAAAAGATAACTACATTTATAGCGAGGAAAAATCGGACGGCAGCGTTACGGCACGCTATCCCAACGGCTGGATAAAATCCGTAAAAGACGCGCAGGGCAATGAGACCGATTACGTATATGAGGTCCCACTAACGTTAGACGGCAATGAAAACGGCAAGACATATTACGCGCGTATTTTAGCCGGAGCCCTTAGTCTTGACGAAGGGGCTGTGGAAGGAACTTTCACAATAGATCCTATCGAGGTAAACGCGAAAGAGCTGCGGCATATCGACTGGAG